>CAZDUQ010000125.1:0-4300 GCA_964508665.1 uncultured Oscillospiraceae bacterium
CGGACGGCGTTCCTTTCTTATGAATAGGATACCATATCGTTAAATAAATCGCAATTGGCGATTTATATAAAATTTTCAGCTAATTTTTGTGCAAAAGGGAGAACCGGAAGTTTCTGCTTGCATTTCCAGTTCATGTATGATATTCTGAATATGTTGGGCAGTTCCGTGAGGGACTGCTTTCTTGCTAAAAAAAGGCTCTCGGGTGCTGTCCCGGGAGCCTTTCCGCTTCTTATTCCCACTTTTCCCATACTTCGGGGCAATAGCCCACGGTGGCCTGCTTTCCGTTGCGGACGATGGGCGTCCGCAGCAGGGAGGGGTCCTCCAGCAGGCGCTCCACCTTCTGGCTGTCGTGTGCCAGCCATTTCAGGGTGGCGGCGTCCTTCGCTTTGGGGTCGATGAGAGCGTCCACGCCGCCCACCGCCCGGCAGACGCTTTCCAGCTCCCGGGGGCTGAGGCCGGTTTTGGGCAGGTCGATCTGCTGAAACCTCACCCGCCGCTCCTGAAACCAGCGCTGGGCCTTTTTGGTGTCAAAGCACTTGCTTTTGCCGTAGATCTGGATATTCATGCCTTACCGCTCCAATCGCTTGAAATTCCGCCCGAAGACCTCGTTGATGTTGGAGATCATCATAAAGGCGTTTTCATCCTCCTGCAAAATCAGCCGCTTGAGTGTGCCGGTCTCGTGCCGCCGCACGGCGCACAGCAGCACGGTGCGCCTGTCGCCGGTATACATTCCGGTGGCGTCCATGCCGGTGCAGCCCCGGTGCAGCTCCCGCATGACGGCCTCGGCCACCTGCTCCGGGCGGGAGGTGACGATCATGGCGCTCTTCTGCACATCCATGCCGTACACCATCTTGTCGGTGATCTGGCTGGAAAGATAGCTGGTGATCATGGCGTACAGCGCGCTGTCCAGATTGCCGTAGATCAGCGCCGAACCCACGATGATAAAGATATTCACCGTCAGGCTGGTGGTGCCCAGGGGGATATCCTTCTGCTTGTTCATCCACTTGGCCACGATATCCACGCCGCCGGTGGTGCCGCCCGCCCGGAAGATCATCCCGTAGCCCGCGCCCATCACCACGCCGCCGTACAGCGCCGCGATGAGCATCTCGCCCTCAAAGGCAGGCACCACACCGGCCAGCGCGTCGGCAAACAGAGAGCTCGCCACAATGGCAAAGGCCGTCTTGGGGAAAAACTTCCGTCCCAGCGTCCGCCAGCCCAGAAACATCAGCGGGATGTTCAGCACGATGGTGACGATACCGATGGGCAGCTGCCACAGGTAGTTGGCCACCAGCGCCATACCGGACACGCCGCCCATGGGGATGTGCAGCGATTTGATAAAATACAGCTGGCCCACCGCATAGAGCAGTGCGCCCAGGGCGATCAGCAGATAGTTCATGACCTCTGCCCGGGAAATGCGAAGTTTTTTCATAGGGTTCCTTTCTCCATTTGGTCAATAAGCCAGGCGATGGCGTGGTCGCGGTAGCCCGGCAGGATGTGCTTTGCGGCGCGCAGGATCTCCGCACAGGCATCCGCCGGGGCGCAGCCGTGAAAGGCACATTCCAGCAGCTGGAGGTCGTTGGGGCCGTCGCCCACCGCCCACACCTGTTTCGGCTCCACCCCCAGCAGCTGCCGCAGGGCGGTCAGCGCCGCGCCCTTGTTGGCCCGGGGATGCATCACCTCCAGCATATGGGGCGAGGAATATTGCAGGAAAAACCCGCCGGGGAAGGCCGTCCGGATGAAGCCCTCCACCTGCGGCAGCCGCCCTTTCTCCCCCGTCAGCACCAGACTGCGCCAGGGCTGGGGGATGTCCCCCGCCGGACAGGGGTTCCAGGGCATTTTTACATTTTCAAAATGCCGCCGGGTGCGGGGGCTTTCCTGCGCCACATAAGGCCGATGCCCGGCATAGACCTCGATGCCGATGTCCGGGAAGCGCCCTTCCAGCGCCCGGCACAGGCGCAGGCCGCTCTCCCCCACCGCAAAATCCAGCACATCCCGCTTTTGTTCGAAATCATGGATCACCGCGCCGTTGTACAAAATCGCCGGGGCGTTGAGCTCCAGCTGGGGGAAGAAATGCTCCATCCCCGCCTTGCTGCGGCCGGTGGCCACGGTAAACAGGCCGCCGTTGTCCATAAAATACCGGACAGCCGCCCGGTTTTCCGCCGAAATATGATGATCGTCATACAAATAGGTGCCGTCCAGATCGGTGACGATCAGTGTGCCCGCAAACCGCTTCATAACAGTCTCTCCAGTTTATCCAGAAATGCCCGGAAATATGCCGGCAGCGGGCAGGTCACCACCCGGGGCAGGCCGTCGGCCGGGTGCAGAAAGGTCAGCTCCCGGGCGTGGAGGCACTGGCCCTCCAGCCGGTCGTTCTGCTTTTCCGGGCCATAGACCCGATCTCCCGCGATGGGATGCCCCAGACTGGCCATATGCACCCGGATCTGGTGGGTGCGGCCGGTCTCCAGCCGACAGCGGATGTGGGTATAGCCGGGATAGCGGGCGATGACCTCGTAATGGGTGACCGCCCGGCGGCCGTCCGGCACGATGGCCATCTTCTTCCGGTCGCGGGGGCTGCGGCCCAGAGGGGCATCCACCGTCCCCCGCTCCTCCTTCAGGTTGCCGATGACCACCGCTTCATAGGTGCGGGCCAGGGTGTGATCCTTCAGCTGGGCGGACAGATACAGGTGCGCCCGGTCGTTTTTCGCAACGATCAGCAGCCCGGAGGTATCCTTGTCGATGCGGTGGACGATGCCCGGGCGAAAGGCCCCGCCGATGCCCGAAAGGCTGTCTCCGCAGTGATGCAGCACGGCATTGACCACCGTGCCGTCCGGGTTGCCCGGCGCGGGATGCACCACCATGCCCTTGGGCTTGTCGATCACCAGCAGATCGTCGTCCTCATATACGATGTCCAGCGGGATGTCCTGGGGCCGGGCGCTGATGGGCTCGGGATCGGGCAGCTCCACCTGAAGGCACTCCTCCCCCGTCAGCCGGTAGTTCTTTTTCAGCGGCCGCCCCGCCAGACGGACGCGTCCTTCCTCCGCCAGCCGCTGCACCGCCGAGCGGGTCAGCTCCTCCAGCTCGTCGGCCAGAAACTGATCCAGCCGCCGTCCCCGATCCTCAGGCCCGGCGGTCAGCGTCAGCAGCTCCATCCGCTTCGGCCTCCTTCGCCTGTTTTTCCAGCCGGGGCTCCATCAGCAGGATGTACACCGCGATCATCCCCACCCCCACGCACAAAAGGATGTCGGCCACATTGAAAATGGGAAAGTGGATCAGTCGGAAGTCGAACAGATCCACCACATAGCCCAGCAGAAAGCGGTCGATCATATTGCCCACCGCGCCGGAGATAATGAAACGCAGGCCGGTGCGGCCGAAGGCGTTTTTCAGCCAGTTTTTGTGCAGGACATACAGCAGTCCGGCCAGCATCAGCACGGTCACCGCCAGCAGCAGCCAGCGTTTTCCGGAAAGCAGACTGAAGGCCGCGCCGGTATTTTCGCAGTAGGTCAGGTGAAAGACCCCCTCCCACAGGGGGATGGTGTCCACCGCCCGCAGTTGGACGGAGGCCCAGTATTTTACCAGCTGATCGGCCACGATGCCCACCAGCGGGATGAGAATATTCAGCAGCATAGCTTCTCCTTGTGTTTCAGACGGCGGTGATCTCCGGCGCGCCGGTGTCCGGTCTTTGCAGCGGATCGCAGGCCCGCAGCGCCCGGCGGCCCTCCTCCGGGATAAGGGTCACGGGGCCGTAGCTCCGGGCAATGAACAGGGCCTGGGCGGCCTGCTCCACGGCGCAGGCGGCATCAAAGGCGTGCCACAGGGTGGCCCCCATGGCGATGGGGCCATGATTTTGCAGCAGGGTGACGCAGTTATCCTGCCCGAAGCCCCGGACGGCGCTTTTCGCCAGCCCGTCGCTCCCCGGCATTTCAAAGGGCATCACCCGCACCGGCGACGAGCAGTACATACACAGCTCGTGGTGGAACAGGGGGATCTCCTGCCCGGCGGCAGCGGCGGCAGTGGCATAAGGACTGTGGCAATGCACCACGCCGCACACCCGGGGCCGGGTGCGATAGATCAGGGTATGCATGGGCCACTCGGAGGAGGGCTTGTACTTCCCCTCCACCACCCGTCCGTCAAGATCGATGACGGTAATATCCTCCGGCCGCAGCAGATCATAGGGCCGGGACGAGGGCTTGATGGCGATGAGGCCGCTCTCCCGATCCCGGGCGCTGAGGTTTCCGCCGGTGTGCATGGTAAGTCCGCTTTGCAGCAGCTGGCGGCCGTAATAGACCACCTGCTCCCGCAG
>CAZDUQ010000126.1:0-4268 GCA_964508665.1 uncultured Oscillospiraceae bacterium
GACAGGACGGCCCGCAGCTGGGCGCGGGCCTTTTTCTCCAGCCGGCTCACCTGCACCTGGGTCAGCCCTAAAAGGTCTGCCGTGCGCTGCTGGGTCAGATCCCGCATATACCGCAGCAGGATCACCTGCCGCAGACGGGGCTCCAGCCCCTCCACCGCCTGCCGCAGGGCCAACCGCTCTGCCAGACCCTCCTGCCCGTCCGGGCCGGGCAGCGTCTCCCCAAGGGTGCGCTCCTGTCCGGGAAGGCAGGCGTCCAGCGAATCGGCCTCCCGGGGCGCATTCAGCGCCTCCAGCACCTCGTCGGCGGAAAGGCCGGTCTCCCGGCACAGGTCGGACAGCCGGGGACTGACCCCGGTGCGGCTCTCCAGTCGGGACTGGGCCTGCCGCAGCAGGACTGCCCGCTCCTTCAGCACCCGGCTGACCTTCACCGGGCCGTCGTCCCGGAGGAAGCGGCGCATCTCGCCGGCGATCTTTGGCACGGCGTATGTAGAAAAAGCCACATCCTGTGTCAGGTCAAAATCCCGCACAGCCTTCATCAGGCCGATGCTGCCCAGTTGAAACAGATCCTCCGCCTCGCAGCCCCGACCGAAAAACCGCCGAGCCACGCTCCACACCAGCGGTGCGTTTTCCCGCAGCAGGCTGTCCATCGTCTGCCGGTCCCCCGACTGGGCGGCGGCGATGCGGGCGCGCAGCCCCTCGGTCATGCCTGAGGCCGGGATTGCAGCACCTTGCGCAGGGTGACAGTGGTGCCCTTCCCCGGGCGGGAGCGGACGGTGAGCCCGTCCATAAAGCTCTCCATAATGGTGAACCCCATGCCGGAGCGCTCTGCCCCGCCAGTGGTGAACATGGGCTCCCGGGCCTGCTTCACATCGGCGATGCCGCAGCCCCTGTCGGAGATGATGATCTCTGCCGTGGCGGGGGCGTAAAGCCGCACGGTCATGGTGACGGTGCCAACCGTGTCCCGATAGCCGTGGACGATGGCATTGGTCACCGCCTCCGAGACGGCGGTCTTGATGTCATACACCTGCTCCACCGTGGGATCCAGCTGGGCGATGAAGGCGGCGGCCGCCGCCCGGGCGAAGCCTTCGTTGGTGCTGCGGCTAGGAAAGCGCAGCGTCATCTGGTTCAGGCGATCTTTTTTCAGAAGTTTCACGCTCTTTCCTCCTGTCGGATGTCCACCAGCCGGTGGATGCCGGCGGTGAACAGCACTTTTTTTGCCTGCGGTGGGGTATTGACCACCGACAGGCTGCCGCCGCAGGCGGCGCACTTGCGGGCGGTCTGCACCACCACGGCGATGCCGGAGCTGTCCATGAACTCCAGCCCCGCCAGATCCAGCTCCATGCGGACGGGCAGCTGATCCTCCACCAGTGCCGACAGCCGGGCCATCAGGCGGATGGCCTCGTGGTGGCCCAGCTCGCCGGTCAGCGCCGCGCGAAGGGTACCGTCCCTGATCTGATATTGTAATGTCATGGGCGAGCGCCCTCCTTTTTGCAAAAATAAAAAACAGACCGTGTACAGCCTGTCCTGAACTGTACACGGTCTTATTTTACGCGGTCGATACGGTTTTTTCTGTCATTCCCCGTCGAGGAAGCCTTTTTTTGCGTCACTCAGCAGATACATGGAGCCGCAGGCCACCAGCACATCCCCCGGCTCGGCCAGCCTGAGGGCCAGAAGGGCGCCCTCTCGGGCGCTTTGGCACACATACACCGCGGGGCAATGCTCCCGGGCGATGGCGGCCAGCTCCTCCGGCGGGACGATCTGGGGCAGATCGGTGGCGGCAGGGACGGCGATGAACGCCCGACAGCGCTTTGCCAGCAGAGGGACGGCGGTGTGATAATCCTTGCGGTTCATCATGCCCATGACGGCCACCGGCGGACGGCCGGGGTACAGGCTCTCCAGCGACTGGCACAGCGCGGTGAGCTTGCCGGGGTTGTGCGCGCCGTCCAGCAGACACAGCGGCTCCCGCCGCACGATCTGAAGCCTTCCCAGAATGGACGCCTGCTCCAGGCCCTGCCTGACGGCGGCCTGCGGCAGCGCCATCCCGCCCTGCCGCAGCTGCTCCACGATGGACAGCACGGTGAGGGCGTTTTTGATCTGATAGTCGCCGGGCAGGGAAATGCGGTATTCCTCCGTTCCGCAGCGGAAGCGGGAGCCCCGGTCATCGCTTTCCAGCACCGTCAGGGCGGTCGTGTCGGCCACCGTCAGCGGGACGGACAGGCGGCGGCAGGTGTCCCGCAGGACGGCCTCCGCCTCCGGCGGCAGGTCGCAGTAGCCCGCCGCCCGGCAGCCGGGCTTGATGATGCCGCACTTCTGCGCGGCGATGGCCTCCAGCGTGTCTCCCAGCAGCTCGGTGTGCTCCAGCGAGATGGCGGTGACGGCGGCGCACAGGGGCGGCGGGATGATGTTGGTGCTGTCCAGCAGACCGCCGATGCCCACCTCGAACACCACGATGTCCACGCCGCAGCGCTGAAAGAGCATCAACGCCAGAGCGGTGACTGTCTCGAACTCGCTGCACTCCATGCCCTGTGCCTTCATGTCGGCCAGAGCGGGCAGCATACCCTCCAGCGTGTCGGCCAGCAGCTGCTCCTCCGGCAGGCGGGCGTCGATCTGCATCCGCTCCCGGAAATCGAAGACAAAGGGAGAGAGAAACAGTCCGGTGTGCATCCCGGCGGCCCGCAGCACACTTTCGCACATGGTGGCGGTGCTGCCCTTGCCGTTGGAGCCGGCGATGTGGACGAAGCGCAGCCGCTTTTCCGGGTTTCCCAGCTTTTCCATCAGGGCTTCCATGCGGAACAGGCCCTTTCGGCTGTTGAGATGGGGGCGGCTGTGGATGAAATCCAGCGCTTGCTGATAGGTCATGTTACTGCCCCAGAGCCTGCAGGTTCTCCTCCAGCTTGGCGGCCAGAGCGCGGTACTTTTCCAGCTTTTCTTTCTCGGCGTTAACAACGGCCTCAGGCGCGCGGGAGACGAAGCTCTCGTTTTGCAGCTTGCCCTCGGTGCGCTTGACCATGTTCAGGGCGTTGTCCAGCTCCTTTTGCAGACGCTCCCGCTCCTTGTCCAGATCCACCAGCTCCGCCAGGGGCATATAGATCTGGGCGGCCTGGGTGACGCAGGTGACCATACCGGAGACCTCTGCCGGGGCGTTTTCCTGCACGGTTACCTGGCTGGCCCAGGCCAGCTTCTTCATAAAGGGCTCGGCCTGGGTGAACAGGGCGGGCTTGTGGGTGGCGATGATCAGGGCGGCCTTTTTGGAGGGGGGCACGTTCATTTCCGACCGGCGGTTGCGCACGGCGCGAATGGCAGCCATGATCTCCTCCATCTCCTGCTCCTCGGCGGGGAAGCTGAGGGCGGGGTCGGCCTCGGGCCACCTGGACACCATGATGGAGGGGCCTTCGTGGGGGAGGGCCTGCCAGATCTCCTCGGTGATGAAGGGCATGAAGGGGTGCAGCAGCTGCAGCGAGCCGGAGAGCACATGACCCAGCACCTTCTGGGCGCGGAGCGAGGCTTCCCGGTCCTCGCCGGTGAGACGGGTCTTGCACAGCTCGATGTACCAGTCACAGAAGTAATCCCAGATAAAGGAATACAGCTTGTCGGCGGCGATGCCCAGCTCGTAGCGGTCGATGTTTTCGGTGACCTCCTTCACCAGCGTGTTGTAGCGGCTCAGGATCCACTTGTCCTCCAGATCCAGCTGCTCCGGCAGGGTGAAGTCCTCGGCCTCCAGATTCATCAGCAGGAAGCGGGAGGCGTTCCACAGCTTGTTGCAGAAGTTGCGGTTGGCCTCCACCCGCTCATAATAAAAGCGGGTGTCGTTGCCGGGGGCGATGCCGGTGGACAGGGTGAAGCGCAGGGCGTCGGCGCCGTAGGTCTCCACCACCTCCAGCGGGTCGATGCCGTTGCCCAGAGACTTGGACATCTTGCGGCCCTTGTCGTCCCGGACGATGCCGTGGATGAACACATCCTTAAAGGGAATCTGCTTCATCTGCTCCATGCCGGAGAAGATCATCCGGGCAACCCAGAAGAAGATGATGTCATAGCCGGTGACCAGCACAGAGGTGGGATAGAAATACTCCAGCTCGGGGGTCTTGTCGGGCCAGCCCATGGTGGAGAAGGGCCACAGTGCAGAGGAGAACCAGGTATCCAGCACATCCTCGTCCTGATGGACATGCTTGCCGCCGCACTTGGGGCAGACGGTGACCGTTTCCTTGCTGACGGTCATCTCGCCGCAGTCATCGCAGTAATAGGCGGGGATCTGATGGCCCCACCACAGC
>CAZDUQ010000127.1:0-4265 GCA_964508665.1 uncultured Oscillospiraceae bacterium
TTTCAAAAGTGCCTATTTACAAGGGTTTGCGGACTTTATAAGCCTTTTTGACTTTACAATTACGAATCAGCTGCTCTACCGACTGAGCCACACCAGCGCGGGAATACCCATATAGTATACTGTACCTTTGCAAAAAAATCAAGCTTTTTTTGCAAGGGCGCGGCGGACGGCGGAGATTGTCTCCGGGATCGTCTCGTTGCGCAGCTCCTGCACATCAAATTTGTGCAGCCTGAAGATCACCTGCATCACCGGGCCGGACAGACACACCAGGATGATGGTGCCCAGGCCCACCGTACCGCCCAGGAACCAGCCCAGCAGCAGGGCGCAGCCTTCCAGAATAACTCGGACGCCGCCCACGGGGATGCGGGTGGCCCGGCGCTTGACCACGCACATCAGGCCGTCCCGGGGGCCGGAACCCAGCCGGGCGGACATATACACATACATCCCGTAGGCCGCCGGGAGCAGCGACAGCACGCACAGGATCAGACGGGGGAGAAAGCTTTCGCTCAGGGGCAGGCCGCGATAATCGGGCAGCAGGGCGAAGCCGGGGATCAGATCTCCGGTGCACAGATCCACCACATTGCCGCACAGGAGGATATTGATGAAGGTACCGAAGCCAACCTTCTCCCGAAAGAGCACATCAATGAGCAGGATCGTCAGGCCGATGGCGATGTTGGCCCGTCCAAAGGTAATCAAATCGGCACCGTTGGACAGCTGGATATTGAAAATTCCCTGCAAAAACCTGGCCATGCCGTCGTTGAGCACATCCCAGGGCTCCATGCCCAGATCGGCCACCAGGGCCATGGCAGAGCCGAAGCTCATGATGCACAGGCCGGCCAGCAGCCGTGCAAAGCGTTTGATGATGGATCCCATAACAGATCATTCCTCCGGAAAACAGCATTTCAGACAGAAAATATCTTAACACAGCGGGCGGCCGCCGTCAATCGGAATTTGTGGTATTGTCGGACTTGGCCCAGCCGGTGATGAGGATGTGAGGCGACTCCCGGGGATCCAGCCACAGCAGTACCGCCCGCATATCCTCCTCCAAAAGGCCAACGCAACCGGAGGTGGGGTGGTCGCTGCAATGGAGGAAAATGGCGCAGCCCCGCTCCGGGACGGTATAGGGCGGGGTGTTGTATTCGATGACGCAGGCGTAACGATAGGCGGGGTCAAAGTCGGCCAGATGCTCCACATCCCGGGCATTCCACAGCGTCACCGACGGGTCGTCCCGCTCCTGCCAGGTGTTGAAATAGGGGGAATCGGCGTCACACACCCAGTCGGAATTGGGGGTGATGTCCCGCCATGCCAAACGAAGGTTTTCGGGCTTTTCCGCCAGACCGAAGGCGGCCCCCAGCGCCCACAGCCCCGCCGGCGACTGGCGGGTGTTGCGCTTGCGGTCGTGGGCGATGCCGTTGGAGCCCACATAACCCTCCATGCGGCACAGCCCCGGCACGGCCTGCCAGGCATTGTCCTCAAAGGCGTAGCAGTTGACCCGTGCGGAAGCGCCCTCCTCCTCATCGGCGACCACCAGCACCAGCTGGGTGCAGCCCCGCGCTTCCAGATCGGCAAAGGTCAGCCCCTCTGCCGCCAGCCATTTTTGCAGCAGCTGAAGATCGGTGCAGTCGTCGTCGACGGGAAAGCCCGCCACCCGACGGATGTCCCAGGTGGCGGCAGTATCCCCGGGCTGGGGCGTGACCGGCTCGCCCTGCTGCGGGTCGGAGCCGTCCCACACCGGGGGCGGAGGAAGCACAAGGGTAAAGGGAGCCTCCTCGGCGGGAAGGGCGAAGACCGGCTCCTGCGCGGGGGCGTCCACGGGCATTGCGGCATCCGGCTCGGGCGCTTCGGCCCGGACGCAGGCGCAAAGCAGCAGCAGCGCGGCCAGAGTGGCAAATATTCGGCGCATAAAAGCTCCCTCCCCTCTGCATTGATTATAGCAGAAGGGAGGGAATGGTTCAAGAGACGCGCCCGCCGCAGACGGGCTTTACCGGATTTATTTATTCAGCGCGCGGAAAAGATAGATGACGATGTCACTGCGGGGCGACAGATTGCCGGGAGCAAAGGGCTGTGCCGTGCCGTCCAGCAGTCCCAGACCGCCGGCCCAGGCCACAGGCTCAGAATACCAGGCCGCGCCGTCATGTTCGGCAGCGGGCTTGCCACAGGCACGCCACAGGAAGGTCACCACCTCGCTGCTGGTGCAGACGGCGTCGGGCGAGAAGGTGGTGCCGTCGCCGGTGCCGGTGGTAACGCCCTGCTCCACGGCCCACAGCATGGCGTCCTCATAATAGCTGCCCGCCGGAGCGTCGGTAAAGGGATTTTCCGTGGTGGTGGGAGCGGGCTTACCCATGGCGCGCCACAGGAAGGTCACCACCTGACCGCGGGTGCAGGTCATGTCGGGAGAGAAGGTGGTACCGTCGCCGGTACCGGTGGTGATCTCCTGCTCCACGGCCCAGATGACAGCGTCATAGCACCAGTGGCCGGGCTTCACATCGCTGAAGGTCGGTACGGAACCAACAGAGCTGTCGGGGGTGGAAGCATCTCCGTCCGCATCGGGAAGGGTGATATTTTCCGGCGCACCCACCACAATATAAACCGCCGGGCCCGCCATGACGTTCAGCTGATAGAAGCCCTCGGGCAGATCCCAATAGGTGCCTGCGTTGCGATCATCCTTGGAATTTTCGCAGGGGATCAGACAGGTCGGGGTCAGATAGCCGGTGTCTTCCAGGCTGCCATCCGTGTCTATGGCAAGCGCAGACACACCGCCATAATTGTACTTCGCCGCCCTTTGCAAAAGCGTGAGACGGGCCGGAGCATCGCAGTAAAGGACAACACCGAGGCTTTTTCCGCTATCACCGGCGTCGTACACCCGGCTCATAAGGCAATAGCCGGTGGAACGAAGCGTGTCGATCGAGATCGCGTCCTTCCAGTAAGTCAACTGTTCAGGCTCTTCCTCCAGATAATTCCATCCAACCTCATTTTCCCAACCGGGTGCCATTTCATTGTCCCAGTAATCGGTGTGGGGAAAGGAAACGACGTGGAGATCCGCCAGCGAAGGGGTCGTCAGTCCCATGCACAGGGCCAGAGTCAGGAACAGGCTTGCGATTCTTTTTTTCATAATGATCCTCCCTTGATTGCAAATTCTGCGCCGATCTTAGGCATATATACAGCTTGATTATAGCATTTGTATGTTCTTTATGCAAGATTGACCTGCCGATTCCCGGTGAAACGGCGGCAAACTGCAAGAAGGCCCGGCCCCGGAAAACCGGAGTCGGGCCTGTCGTTGTTTGGTTTTCAGCGCAAAAAGCTTACTTGCAGCACTTGCAGGCAGCCTTGGCCTTGCGCATGGCCAGGATGCGGTTCATCTCGTTGTAGACGATCATGAAGCCCTCGTCCACGCCCATGCCGGGCTTGGCCAGGATCTGATCGGGCTGGGTAGCCATGGCGCACTGGACGCACACCTGAGCGCTGCGGTCGGTCTCGTTGCAGGTACCGCCCTGATAAGCGCCGATGCCCTTCTCCTTGCAGTACAGAACGGCCTCGATGGTGTTGTTCACGCCGCCCAGGTCGGGAGTCTTGATCTGCACCATATGACCGGCCTTGTGGTCGGCGAACAGCTTGATGTCCTCCAGGGTGTTGCACCACTCGTCAGCCACCAGCTCCACATCGCAGCCCCGCTTGTCCAGCTCGGCGGTCAGAGCGGCCAGCGCCTCAATCTGCTCCTCGCGGGTGGAGTCGCAGTCCATGGGGCCCTCGATGCGCAGGTGCAGGGGCTTGGCCACCTCACCCAGCTTCTGGATATAATCGGCCATGGCGGTGTAGTTGTGGTTGCCCATAGCGGCGCCGATGGTGCCGTAAACGTCGATGTGCAGCACGGGAGCGTAATCGGGCTCCAGACGCTTGGACAGGATGCGGTCACGCAGCCAGGCCACATAGGCCTCCAGCTTCTCGCCGTTCTTGCCCAGCTTCTCCTCCACATTGTTGATGAGCGCGTGAGGCAGGACCTGGGCGCCCTTGATGATCATCTTGTCGGCGTTGTTATAGCGATCGTCACCGGACTGAGTGAAGATGGCCACGGGCTTGTCGGACACGGTGCAGCCGTACTCGTCGGCAACGACCTCGCACATCATACGGCCGGTAGCCTTGGCAACGGCGTCCAGAATGGCCTGAGACACGCCGTAGCGGATGGCGGTGTGCAGACGCTTGCCCTCGATCTCAATGGCCTCCATCATGGCGCACAGGCCGCGGAAGTCGTTGGCTTCCTTGCCCAC
>CAZDUQ010000128.1:0-4179 GCA_964508665.1 uncultured Oscillospiraceae bacterium
CAGTTCCGCCGGGACAGCTGGCAGAGCCTGAACGGTCAGTGGGAGTTTGATTTTATCCAGGGGCGGCCCACGGATCTGCAAATGCCTCTGACGAAGACCATTCAGGTGCCCTTTTCCTACCAGTGGGAGGCCAGCGGCATCGGAGACACGGCCGTACACGAGGAGCTGCTGTACCGCCGCACCTTTCGCATTGCGGAGGAAAATCGGGGAAAGCGGGTGCTTTTGTGCTTTAACGGGGTGGACTATGCATGCTGCGTCTGGGTGAACGGTCATGCGGCGGCGACCCACGAGGGCGGCTTTACCCCCTTCCATGCCGATATCACCCACCTGCTGCGGGAGGGAGAAAACACCCTGACGGTCTATTGCCGGGATGGGCAGGATGCCGCCCTCCCCCGGGGCAAGCAGACCTGGATCGGCCGGCCCTTCTCCTGCTTTTATACCGCCAACAGCGGTATCTGGCAGAGCGTGTGGCTGGAGTTCTTCGGCGAAGACTGCGTGGAGCAGTGGGGCTTGCAGGCCGACACCGACCGGCGGGCCATTACCGGCTTTGCCGAGACGCTGTACGGCGCGGCTGACGAGCTGGAGCTGACGGCCGGCTTCCGGGGGAAGCTGCTGAAAAAGCAGCGGATATCGCTGAGCGGCAGGCGGGTGCGCTTCACCCTGGAGCTGGATCAGGCGGAGTTCGACTTCGGCGATCTGCTGTGGTGGATCGACAACCCCCGCCTGATCGATGTGGACATGCGGCTGCTGAAAAACGGCGAGGCGGTGGACACCGCCCACACCCGCATCGGCCTGCGGAAGATCAGCGTGCAAAATGGGCAGATCCTGCTGAATCAGGTGCCTCTGTATCAGCGGCTGGTGCTGGATCAGGGCTATTGGCCGGAAAGCGGCCTGACGCCTCCCGACGCGGAGGCGCTGAAGCGGGACATCCTGCTGGCAAAGGCCATGGGCTTCAACGGCGCCCGCAAGCATCAGAAGTTTGAGGATCCCTATTTCTATTATTATGCCGACGAGCTGGGCTTTTTGACCTGGTGTGAGATGCCCTCCGCCTATATTTTCTGCGACCGGGAGGCGGCGGCCGCTACCGCCCAGTGGCAGGACATCCTGCGGGTGGCGCGTAATTTCACCAGCGTGGTGGCCTATGTGCCCCTGAACGAGAGCTGGGGCGCACGGGAGATGAACACCGACCGCCGCCAGCAGGACTTTGCAGCCAGTCTGTATTATCTTACCCGCAGTCTGGATGATACCCGTCTCATTTCCACCAACGACGGCTTTGAAAATGTGGAGCACAGCGATATCCTGTCCATCCACGATTATTCCATCCGGGCGGCGGCCGATTTTCCGGTGAAGTATTCCGGCGATTACGACGGGATGTATCCCCAGGGATGGGCGCTGTTTGCCGACGGTCACCGCTACCGTGGCCAGCCGGTGCTGTTCACCGAGTTCGGTGGCATCGCCTTTGCCTCCGACGAGCAGGGGAAGGCCTGGGGCTACGGCGACGGGGCGAAGGACGGGGACGACCTGCTGGAGCGGCTGCGGCAGCTCACCGACGGTATCTTGCAGACCGGCTGGCAGGGCTATTGCTACACCCAGCTCACCGATGTGCAGCAGGAGGTCAACGGTCTGCTGCGGGCCGACCGCACCCCCAAGGTGCCGACGGAAAAGCTGAAGGAGATCTTTGGAAGAGGCAAATGAGCCGTGAAAAACAGGACGGAGGAAGTTATGAGCCAATATACCTATGAGCATTTCGGCGTGATGATCGATATGTCCCGCAACGCGGTGATGAAGCCCGAGGCGCTGCGGCGCTTTCTGCCGCTGCTGAAAAAGATGGGCTACAATACCGTGATGCTGTACACCGAGGACACCTATCAGGTGGAGGGCGAGCCCTATTTCGGCTATATGCGGGGGAAATATTCCATGGAGGAGCTGCGGGAGCTGGACGCCTTTTCCGCCGGGCAGGGCATGGAGCTCATCCCCTGCATCCAGACGCTGGCCCACCTGAACACCGCCATGCGCTGGGGGGATATCCCCGTGGACTGCGACGACATCCTGCTGGTGGACGATCCCCGCACCTACGAGCTGATCGAGCACCTGTTCCAGAGCATCGCCGGGTGCTTCACCTCACGGCTGGTACACATCGGCATGGACGAGGCATGGATGCTGGGCCGGGGAAAATTCCTGGATCAGCACGGCTACGAAAACGCGGCCTCCATCATCCGCCGCCACCTGAAAAAGGTGGAGGACATCGCCGCGAAATACGGCTTCCGGTGCCTGATGTGGTCGGATATGTTCTTCAATTCCTGGGCGAACCGGTACTATATCCCCAAAACCACCGTCCCGCCGGAGGCGGCAGCCGCGGTGAGCCGGGAGACGGCGCTGGTCTATTGGGATTATTACCACACCCGGCAGGAGGATTATGACGGGATGCTGCAAAATCACCGGCAGCTCTCGGAAAACATCTGGTTCGCCGGCGGGGCGTGGAGCTGGCTGGGAGCAACGCCCTCCAACCGGTACTCCCTGCAAACCATGCTGCCTGCCATGCGTGCCTGCCGGGAGCACGGCATCCGGCATGTATTTCTCACCATGTGGGGGGATTACGGCGGCGACTGCTCCCATTTTTCCCAGCTGTCGGCCCTGTTCCACATTGCCGAATATGCCCGGGGCAACGAGGACGAAACCGACATCAAGGTCCGCTTCCGCCGCATCGTCGGGGCGGAGTATGACGATTTCATGCAGCTGGACGCCCCCAACCGGCTGAAGGGCGTCACCGGAAATGAAAACCCGGCCCGGTATATGCTCTATTCCGATTATTTCAACGATTTTCTGGATTACACGGTAGATCCGGAGAACGAGGAGCACTACCGGGAAAGCGCTGCCACCCTTCACGCCCTGGCAAAAAAATATCGCCGCTACGGCTATATCTTCGAGACGCAGGCCCGCCTGTGCGATGTGCTGCGCTGGAAGTACGCCCTGGGCTGGAAGACCAGAAGGGCCTATGAGGCGGGGGACCGGGAGACTCTGCGGGCGCTGGCAGAGGTGGATTATCGGGAGACCGAAAAGGCCCTGCGGGCCTTCCACCGGGCGCTGGAAAAGCAGTGGTTCACCGACAACAGGCCCTGCGGCTTTGATGTGCAGGATCTGCGTCTGGGAGGCATCCTTCAGCGGACGGTCTCCTGTCGGCGGCGGCTACTGGATTATGTAAGCGGAAAGCTCGACCGCATCCCGGAGCTGGAGGAGCCGCTGCTGCCCTTCGGCGGGAAAGAGCCGGGTCAGCCCATCTCCATGACCAATATCGCCCGCATCGTGACCACCAACGTGTACTGCTGAACAGTTCTGCCAGGGCGGGGAAAACTTTAGAGTTTGTTTACGGATGATTCGTTGTTTTTTGCATAAAAATGTGGTAAGATATTATCGTGAAAGAATTCACATTCCCTGTGCCGACGGAGAAAGGATGCTTTATGAACATTTTACTGTTTCTCACACCCAAGAACGAAGTGACGCTGCTGTATGATGATTATACCGTGGGGCAGGCGCTGCGAAGCATCGAAAACGGCGGGCATCCCTCGGTGCCGGTGATCCGGCGCAGCGGCGAATATGTGGGCACCGTGACAGAGGGGGACATCCTGTGGTATGTGCGCAGCACCGGCCTGAGCTTTGAGGAGGCGGAAAAGCAGCCGCTGCGGCTGGTGCATCACCGGCGGGACAACCGGCCGGTGCGGGCCGATATGGATCTGACCGGGCTGCTGGAGAGCTCCATGGAACAGAGCTTTGCACCGGTGGTGGACGACCGGGGCGTCTTTATCGGCATCATCACCCGAAAACGGGTGCTTTCCCATCTGTGCGACGAGATGAAGCTGCAAAAATTTCTGAAGCGTGCGTAAAAGAAAAAGAACGGCCGGGAAGTGGATGCTTCCCGGCTTTTTGATGGGGTTTTTTCGCTGTTGCGCAGCAGGGGGAACGCGGGGCTTGCCGCCCCGTGGGACGGGAGGTGGGGGTCTCCCCCACACCCCCGGGCCCTGGCCGGGCGGGCGTTACTTTCCACCGAGGGAAAGGAACCAAAGGCCGATTGCGTGATTTTCCGGCAGCGCGGCGGCTTATTCTATCTTTCACAACCCTTCGGGGAGGCACTTTTGACCGGTCAAAAGTGCCCAAAACCCGCCGGGACACTTCCGATGTGTC
>CAZDUQ010000129.1:0-4071 GCA_964508665.1 uncultured Oscillospiraceae bacterium
AGCGCCCGGCACAGCCGGGCGCTCTTTTGTTATGAAAGCGTATTTTCGGCGCATACTACCTTCGAACAGCAAAAGGAGGATGCGCGCATGAAGAAATTTCTCTCCGGCATGGGAATGGGCATGGTGGCCGGGGCCTGCCTGGGGTTGGCCGCTGCGGGCCTGATGACCGATGGGGAGCGGCGGCAGATGAAGCGACGGGCTCGCCGGGCCGTCCGCGCGGTGGAGGACGCCGCCGCCGGTATGGGACTTGGCGGCGGCTGCGGCTGAAAAAGAAGCGGCGGGGCACAGGCCCCGCCGCTTCGGCTTTTCAAAGGTTCAGGCGTGTTGGTGCAGCGGATTCCAGGTGCCGCGGATATGATCGATCAGATACAGCAGGAACACCAGCAGATTGTGGGCGATCATGCAGGCCCAGGCGGATACCAGCCCCAGGCCCAGCACCTGGGTGCAGACAAAGGTGCCCACCACCCGCAGCAGCCACATACCCAGCAGATTGTAAACGAAGGGTGCGCGGGTCTTGCCCACGCCCACCATCAGGCCCTCCATAATGATGGAGAAGCCGTAGAAGGGCTCGGAGACGGCTACCATTCGCAGCACCGTGCTGCCCAGCGCCACCACCTCCGCACTTTTGGAGAACAGGCCCACCAGCAGGGGTGCAAAGGCAAACAGCGCGCCGCCGGACAGCAGCATCAGCACCAGCTCCAGCGGGATGAACATTCTGGACAGGGACTTCATCTGCCGGGCATCTCCCGCGCCGTAGGCATTGCCTGCCAGGGTGGAGGCCGCCGTGCTCATTCCGTGGCCGGGGATGTAAAAGGCCGATTCCACCGTGTTGGCGATGGTGTGAGCGGCGGTGGAGATCTCGCCAAGGGAGTTGATCATGGCGGCAAAGGCTACAAAGCCCATGCAGGTGCTGAACTGCTGGAGGGCATTGGGCAGGGCGATCCGCAGACAGGGACGCAGGATGGTGCCGTCCGGTCGGATGGAGATGCCCCGGGGGGACACCATGGGGTGCCGCCACAGGGCCACCGTGATGACCACGCCGCCCACGATCACCGAAATGGCACTGGCGACGGCTGCACCCACCACGCCCCAGCCCGCGCCCCAGAGGGGAACGGTCAGGGAACCGAGAGACACCGTGCGGGTCTCGTAGATCAGGAAGAAATTGAGGATGACATTGATGACATTCACCAGAACGCCCACCTTCATGGGCGTTTTGGTATCGCCGGCAGCCCGCAGCACGGTGCCGAAAATGGCGCTGGCGGCCCGGGGCAGCACGGGGATCCAGATGATGAAAAAGTACAGGGCGGACAGCTGCTGGATGCTCTCGTCCACCTGCATCCAGCCGGGGATCTGCCAGCTGAAAATGGCTACCACCGCAGTAAAAAAGGTGCCCAGCACCAGCGTCATGAAGACCGACTGGGCCGAGGCCTTTTGGGCGGCCTGCCGGTCGTCGGCACCGCAGGCTTTTGCGATAAAGGCCAGAAAGCCCACGCTGACGGCAGAGATGGTGCAGAACAGCAGCCAGCCCACCGTTCCGGTGGCGCCTACGGCGGCGGTGGCCTGTGTGCCCAGAACGCCCACCATGGCGGTGTCTACATATTGTACGGCGGTGGACATGGCCTGCTCAATGACGGTGGGCCAGGCCAGACTGACGATGAGGGACAGGGTGGCGCGGGCCTCTGCCTTGCGGGCGGTGGTTTGCATGGGATGGAACCTCCTCTTCCGGCGCGCCCCATGGGGCGGATGTCGAGAGACAGTATAGCAGAAGTTTGCTGAAAAGTCTATAGCTCCCCGTTTTGCTCCAGCAGGGACATCCAGTCCCGCAGAGCGGGAGAAATGCGCTTGTGCCGGTGCCAGGTGAGCACATTCACCCGGGAGAAGGGCTCGTCACAGATCCGGCGGATGACCACGCCGGGCTGGCTTTCAGCCAGCTCCCGGGGGAGAAAGGCCACCCCCAGACCGGCCTCCACCGCACGGAACAGGGTGAGGGTGTCGATGCTCTCCCAGGCGATGTTGGGGGTCAGACCGTGGCGCTCCAGCGTGCTGTCCACAAAGCTGCGGCCCAGACTGCCCTTTTCCCGCAGCAGCAGAGGCTCCTCCACCGCCCGGGCCAGCGTGATGTGCTCTTCTGCCGCCAGCGGATGCTCCGGCGGCAGCACCAGCACCAGATCGTCCCGGCGGAAGACCCGCTTTTCCAGCTCGGGGCGTTCCACAGGCCCTTCGATGACGGCGGCATCCAGCATACTGTCGCAAAGCAGCTGCTGGAGGGTGGTGCCGTTGGCCACCGTCACCCGGATAGAGCCCTCCGGATGGAGGGCCGTCCAGCGGCGTACCGCCCGGGGAATGAGCACATTGCCCAATGTGACGCTGGAGCCCACCCGCAGGCTGGCGCTGCGGCCCATGCCCTGCTCCATCTGGTGAAATTCCTCCACGATATGGACGGCGCGGGCATAAAGCTCCCGCCCGTCCTGGGTGATGTACAGCCTTCTGCCCAGCCGCTCGAACAGGGTGACGCCGTAGTGCTTCTCCATCTCCCGAATGGCAACCGAGACGGCGGGCTGGGTCATATGCAGACTTTCGGCGGCGCGGGTGATGTTCTCCAGCCGACAGACCTGCAAAAAGATCTCAAGATGGTGGATCGTCATGGAGACCTCCATAAGTTTAATTTATCGTTTCTATGAAATTATATCATTTTACTTATTGGTTTGTAAGGTGTATACTGTGGCAGAGGTGAAAATCATGCGTAAAGCTTCGTTGTCCCAGATCTTTTTTCAAATGCTGAAGATCAGCGCCGTCACCTTCGGGGGCGGCTTTGTCATTATGACCCTGATGAAGCGCAATCTTTCGGAAAAGAAGGGCTGGCTTTCCGAGCAGGAGATCATGGATATGACCGCTCTGGCCCAGTCGGCGCCGGGGTCGGTGTCGGTGAACGCTGCCGTGCAGGTGGGATGGCATCTGGCCGGTCTGCCGGGGATGCTGGCCGCGGTGGCGGGCTGCATCCTGCCGCCCATGGTGCTCCTTTCGGTGATCTCGCTGTTTTATGATGCCTTTCTGCAAAATCAATACCTGGCCTGGTTTCTCCACGGGATGCTGGCCGGTGCGGCCGCCGTGGTGCTGGATGTGACCTTCTCCCTTGGAAAACAGGTGCTGACAGAGCATTCGGCACTGCATACCGGCCTGCTGGCCGGTGCTTTTCTTTTGAACCTGCTGACCGATCTGAATCCGGTCTTCCTGCTGCTGGCCGGTGCGGCGGCGGGGATGTATCCGGTGGCGGCAAGGGACTGGAAGGAGAAGCGCCGGGCGGCATCCGGCGGCAAGACCAGGAGGGAGGCACGGGTGTGACCGTCCTGTTGCAGCTGTTCTGGTCCTTTCTCCAGGTGGGGGCCTTCAGCGTGGGAGGCGGCTACGCGGCCATGCCGCTGATCCAGGCGCAGGTATGCGAGCTGCATCCCTGGCTGACCGAGACTGATTTTTCCCATCTGGTGACCATCGCGGAAATGACGCCGGGGCCGATCTCCATCAATTCCGCCACCTTTGTGGGCATCCGGATCGCCGGGATCCCCGGGGCAGTGGCGGCCACGCTGGGATGCATCCTGCCCTCCTGTCTGATCGTGTCGGCGCTGGCCTGGATGTACCGGAAATACGGCGATGTGCCGCTGATGCGCAGCGCCATGGATGCCCTGCGGCCGGTTGTGGCGGCCCTCATCGCCGGTGCGGGGCTCTCCCTTTTGCACAACGCGCTGCTGGGGGAACAGGGGACGCTGAATACCTTCGACTGGACGGAGGCGGTGCTGGCGGCGATGGCGCTGGTGCTGCTGCGGAAGAAGAAATGGGGCCCCATCCCCATCATGCTGCTGTGCGGCGCGGGCTATCTGGCCGTGCAATTGCTGCTGGTGCAGTGAAAAACTTAAGGATTTTTAAGATTTGGAAGGATTGACAAACAGTAAGCAATCCTGTAAATTGAAAATAGAATACAGTGAAAGTGGTGAGTCCCATGGGCCGGATGATCGCCGCATAGCGGCACAGCACAGATTTCCCCTTTGCAGTCCGTATCCGAAGCCGATCAGATTT
>CAZDUQ010000130.1:0-4029 GCA_964508665.1 uncultured Oscillospiraceae bacterium
TCCAGCAGCTCTCTCACTTTGTCATCCATGCCAAGGCTCCTTTCCGGGTTTGTTTGTCTGCATTTATTATATCACGCCAGCCCGGCTTTCGCAATCCTTTTCCATTCTTTAGAGAAAATGCCCTTCTATTTTTTGCCATCGCATGGAAATGCCGAATTTTTTCGGTTTTTTCGTCTTTTTCTGTACTTTTTTCTGAAAACCGTGTTATAATGTCTGTAAACCGAAAAAGTTATTCTTTTAGAAAGGAGTTTTGCGTTCCTATGAGCAGATTGCGAATTCCCCAGCCGGACATCGCCCAGGAGACGATGAACAGTCTTTACGCCGATCTGGACCGCCGCGTCGCCGCCGGTCCTCAGGGCAACTGTCCGGTGGACCTGACCTCCGCTTTTCTCAAGCTGTGTCTGGCCCAGAGCTGCGGCAAGTGTACCCCCTGCCGCATCGGTCTGGAGCAGCTGACCATGATCCTGGACCGACTGCTGGAGGGCCGGGGCAAGCCTGATGACCTTACTGTCCTGCGCACCACTGCCCAGGTCATCGCCGACTCGGCCGACTGCGCCATCGGCTTCGAGGCCGCCAATCTGGTGCTTCACGGTCTCAACGCCTTTCAGGACGATTATCTGTCCCATCTGAACCACGGCCACTGCATCGCCAGCTTTCAGGCGGTGCCCTGCATGGAGCGGTGCCCCGCCCATGTGGACATTCCCGGCTATGTGGCGCTGGTGGGCGCCGGACGCTATGCCGATGCGGTACGCCTGATCCGCAAGGACAATCCCTTTCCCTCGGTGTGCGGCCTGATCTGCGAGCACCCCTGCGAGGCCCACTGCCGCCGCAACATCATCGACGACGCCATCAACATTCGGGGCGTCAAGCGCTACGCCGTGGATCACGCCGGTGTGGTGCCGCCTCCCCAGTGCGCCTCTGACACCGGCAAGCGGGTCGCCGTCATCGGCGGCGGCCCGGCCGGACTGACCGCAGCCTATTTCCTCCGGCTCATGGGCCACGCCGTCACCGTCTTTGAGGCCCGGGATCAGCTGGGCGGCATGCTGCGCTTCGGCATCCCCCTTTACCGTCTGCCTGACGAATATCTGGACGCCGACATCCACTGCATCCTGTCCACCGGCGTACAGGTGCAGAAAAATGTGAACATCGGCCGGGATATCCCCTTCTCCCGGCTGCGACAGGAATTTGACCGGGTGTATATCTCCAACGGTGCCCACTCCGGCAAAAAGCTGGGCATCCCCGGCGAGGACGCCGAAGGCGTCTATTCCGCCGTCCGTCTGCTGCGGGATATGGGCGAGGGCCGTGCCCCCGACTTCACCGGAAAGCGTGTGCTGGTGGTGGGCGGTGGCAATGTGGCCATGGATGCCGTCCGCACCTCGGTGCGGCTGGGCGCCTCTGCCGTGTACTGCTTCTATCGCCGCCGCCGTCAGGATATGACCGCCCAGGCGGAGGAGATCGAGGGCGCCATCGCCGAGGGCTGCGAGATCGAGACGCTGCGCGCCCCCGTCCGCATCGAAACCGATGACCAGGGCCGCGTTGCCGCCCTGATCGTCCAGCCCCAGCTGGTGGGCCAGTGGAAAAACGGCCGTCCCATGCCCCGCAACGCCAGCGAGCCTGAACAGCGCTACCCCGGTGACATCATCATCGTGGCCATCGGGCAGGCCATCGAGTCCGCCCCCTTTGAGGAGGACGGCGTCCCCACCCGCCGGGGCGTCCTTCTGGCGGATGCCTGTGGCGCCATTCCCGGTATGCCCGATGTATTTGCCGGCGGCGACTGCGTCTCCGGCCCCGCCACCGTGGTGCGGGCCATCCAGGCCGGCAAGGTGGCTGCCGCCAACATCGACGAAAGCTTCGGTATGCATCATACCATCTCGGTGGACTTTGACATTCCCCGGGCCACCCATCACTTCCGCACCGCCTGCGGCCGCGCCAATATGCGGGAGCGGGACGCCGGCGACCGCAAGCAGGACTTTACCCTGATGGAGGAGGGCCTGTCCACCGACGAGGTCATGCAGGAATGCAGCAAGTGTCTGCGCTGTGACCATTACGGCTTCGGCGCATTCAGAGGAGGGAGGACGAAGCAATGGTGACCGTGACCATCGACAAGAAAAAGCTGACCATCCCCAAGGAATGGACCATTCTGGAGGCCGCCCGCAGCATGGGCATCCAGATCCCCACCCTGTGCTATCTGAAGGATCTGAACGAGATCGGCGGCTGCCGCGTGTGCATGGTGGAGGTGGAGGGCCGGGAACGGCTGTGCGCCGCCTGCAACACCTATGTGGAGGAGGGCATGGTGGTACATACCAACAGTCAGCGCGCCCGCATGGCCCGCAAGATCAATGTGGAGCTCATCCTGGCGCAGCACAACTGCCACTGCCCCTCCTGCGTCCGCAGCGGCAACTGCGCCTTGCAGACGCTGGCCAACAGTCTGAACATCTTCTCCTTCCCCTATGAGAAAAAATCCCGCCCTGTCCCCTGGGACAAAAGCTTCCCCCTGATCCGTGACAATGAAAAGTGCATCCGCTGTATGCGCTGCGTCAGCACCTGCGAAAAGCTGCAGGGCATGAGCGTCTGGGATGTGGAGGGCGTGGGCGCCCGCACCACCGTGGGCGTGCGGGACGGGCTTTCCATCCGGGATGCCGCCTGTGCGCTGTGCGGCCAGTGCGTCACCCACTGCCCGGTGGGCGCTCTGCGGGAGCGGGACGACACCGAGGAGGCCTTTTCCTGCATCGCCGATCCCGACCTGATCACCGTGGTGCAGATCGCCCCTGCCGTGCGTGCCGCCTGGGGCGAGGGTCTGGGACTGACCCCAGAGCAGGCCACCGAAAAGCGGATGGCCGCCGCCTTCCGTGCGCTGGGGGTGGACTATGTCTTTGACACCAACTTTACCGCCGACCTGACCATCATGGAGGAGGGCAGCGAGCTGCTGGAGCGGCTGAAGGAGCGCGACCGGCATTCCTGGCCCATGTTCACCTCCTGCTGTCCCGGCTGGGTGCGGTTCCTCAAGCTGGAGTTCCCCCAGCTGCTGCCCAACCTGTCCTCTGCCAAGTCCCCGCAGCAGATGTTCGGCGCGGTGACCAAGAGCTATTTTGCCCGGAAGCTGGGTGTGGACCCCGCCCGGCTGCGGGTAATCTCTGTTATGCCCTGCATGGCGAAAAAATATGAGTGCGCGGTGGAGGCCGTCAACAGCGCCGGCGTGGGCCGGGATGTGGACGTGGTGCTCACCACCCGCGAGGCCGACCGGATGCTGCGGGCTGCCAACATCCATCCAGCCGCCCTGCCGGAGGAGGATTTTGACTCCCCGCTGGGCAGCGGCACCGGCGCTGCCGTGATCTTCGGTGCCACCGGCGGTGTGATGGAGGCCGCGCTGCGCTCGGCCTATTTCCTGCTCACCGGCGGCAATCCGCCTGTCAATCACTTTGCCCAGGTGCGGGGCATCCACCGGGACTGGAACGAGACCGTTTTCCCCATCCCCGGCGGACAGATCCGCGTGGCGGTGGCCAGCGGTCTGAGCAACGCCCGCAGGCTGTGTCAGGCCATCCTGCGGGGCGAGGTGGAGTATGACTTTGTGGAGGTCATGGCCTGTCCCGGCGGATGTGCCGGCGGCGGCGGTCAGCCCATCCACGAGGGGCAGGAGCTTGCGGCCGACCGCGGTCAGCGGCTCTATCAGCTGGATGTGAACAATCCCATCCGCTTCTCCCATGAGAATCCCGATGTGCAGGCACTGTACGCCGAATATCTGGAGCATCCGCTGAGCCATCGCGCCCACCAGCTGCTGCACACCGACCAGAGTGCCTGGGCGCTGTAAGCCGCTCCCCGTTCTGCTTACCTGTTCTCCTTTCTTTTAAATGCGCATACGGCGCAGCTCCCTCCTGAAAAGGCCGGCGGCCCGCAAGGGCTGCCGGTCTTTGAAACCGTCTAAGAACCACAAGCGATCTTCCCAGCCCGTCCGGGCGGCGGACATCCGCCCCTTTCCTCTTGCGCTGCCGGGAAAAATCCCGTATAATGGTCACAAAGCTTGCAGCAGGG
>CAZDUQ010000131.1:0-4004 GCA_964508665.1 uncultured Oscillospiraceae bacterium
TCACTTTAGCATGTCCCGGGTGCAAAGCCTGTCTGAAAGGGGCAGATAGCCCCCTTCCCGACGGCAAAACAGGCCGTAGCTCTGCTCCTTCCAGAGGATCGGCGTGGTCAGGCACAAAAAGTGCGCCTGTGGACAGGGCTTGCCCGGTTGGAGCGGAAAGAGAAAGTACTGCGTCTCTGCCCACCAGGCCGACAGCAGTCCCTCACCCAACTCCGGATCCTCCGTCGGCGAAAATGCGGAAAAGGCCAGCGGGAGTCCCGGCAGATGCGCCTCCCCCGGCAGGGTGCGGTCGATCAGGGCGCGGAGCGGAGCTTGCCCTGCCGGGAGTTCCCGGCACAGTACAAAGCGCTCCCCCTCCGGCATCATCACGCCTAAACGCTGTTCCGCCGTTTCGGTCTGCAAAACCAGCCGATAGATCCAACCGTCCTCTTTGGGACAATCTGCCCGCAATCGCAGGCGGCCGGCCTGCTCGTTCCAGAGGAGCTTGCCTGCCTCGCGCTGTCCGAGATACAGTCCGCACACGCCCATGCTCTCACCTCATTTCCGTAAGACATCTATATGCGATGCCCCGGCGAAAAAGAACATAGGACGAAAAAACGCCGTTCTCCAGAGGAGAACGGCGCCGAAGAAGGATCGGTTTTGCTTATCGGATTGTATAGCTGCCCGCGATGAGCAAAGTGCAGCCCTGGGCCGTATAAATCGAGCGATCGGCAACACTGACTGCATACAGATGATTTTCCAGCAGCGCACCGCCACCGGCCAGCGTTTCCCCGTTGCTCAGATCGATCAGCCCGGGAGAGCTGCCGGCCACGCAAATAGCCGCTCCGGAGCGTAGGATCGCCTGAACGCCCACCGTGCAGTCCACGGTGCTGCCGGCAGGGAGCTGTACCACAGCCCAGGAAAGCTCGCCGCCAGAGATTTGCCCGCTCTGCTCCACCACCGCAGCGGCGATGGCATCGATCAGCGCCTCATCCACCTCTCCCGCAGCAAAGGAACGCAGCTTTTTGTCGATATATTTCTGCAAACTGCTGTTGCTGTCCGCAACGGTGTCCTCAAAGTCCTCCAGAGCATCGGCAACGGTCTCATCCACATCCTCTTTAGACTGAGGCAACAGCACCTGCTGGATATAGCTCAGTGTCACCAGCGGATCGCTCTGACTGCCGTATTCGGCAGCCACAGCCCCAATCCCGGCCAACAGCAGCACCGCCGTCAGGCCGCAGGTCAGCCATACCTTCCAATTTTTCATATGCTTTATCCCTCCATGGTTGCTTCCCGCTCGGTCCGAAGGCCGAGACTGATGGCGATGGCGCCATCCACCCGCTGCATGGCCTTTTCGTCCAGACAGCCCATTCTTTCCCGCAGCCTCCGTTTATCCAGCGTCCGCACCTGCTCCAGCAGCACCACCGAGTTTTTGGACAGGCCGTAGGTACGCGCCTCGATCTCGATGTGTGTCGGCAGGCGGGCCTTGTTCTGCTGGGATGTGATGGCGGCCGCGATGACCGTGGGGCTGTACCGGTTGCCCACATCGTTCTGCACGATCAGCACGGGACGCATCCCGCCCTGCTCGCTGCCAACCACCGGGCTGAGATCGGCATAATAGATCTCGCCGCGCCTGACTGAGTTTTGCTGGTTATCCAATGCAATCACGCTCCGCAGGAATCAAGTCGGACAAGTCCGCAAGCATAGCATTCCACACGGAAGCGGGTTTTAATCACCGAAAGCGATATCGCCCCGTGAAATGCCGCGTCGTGTCACGCTCCATTCTATGCAAAGGCATCGCTGTCGGTTCCTCCTGAGTATAACACATCCTGCGCCGGGTTGCAAGATTCATCCCGCCGGTGTCCAGCAAAAGTCGTCGCACTCCAGCATCAGAAGCAAATCGTCCTGCAAATACAGTTCCGCCCGGCGCAGCGACAGCGTCTCCCGCTCCAGCTCCACCCGCTTCAGCGTCTCCTGCCCGTCAGAAAGGCTCTGTCGGTAATCCAGCACCAGCGCCTCCTCATCTGCGGCCCAGCTTTCCGGCAGACGCGTGCTCAGATCGGTGAGCAGCCCCGCCAGGACATCCATGGGCGAAAAGCCCATCAGTTCCGGCAGCAGGGCGTCCAGAGACACATCCTCATATTGCAGCTCTGCCCTGCCCTCCTGCAGGACGGCGGATACGCCCGCCACCGACTGCGGCTCCCGGATGGTGACCGTCATCAGGCCTCCCTCCATGGCGGCATCCAGCACATATTCGGTAAAAAAGCTGTCGTGAGTGGTCACCGTATATCGTGCGGCCAGCTCACCACCCGCCGCGTAATGGTCGCGCACCTCCTGCGGGTCAAAGCGCTGTCCGCCGCAGGCAGTCAGCAGGGCGCACAGTGCCAGCATCGGCCAGACCAGGCGTGGTTTCATGCCATCATCTCCTTTGGGGAGAGGATATGTGTCCGCGCAGCGGGTTATGACACGGCCTCCTCCTCCAGCGCCGTGCAAACGGCGAAAGCGAAGTCGCCACTGTGGGAGACGGACACCGACAGCTGCAAATGCCCGTACTGTGCCCCTGCGCTGCCGGTCAGCACCACGAAGGGCGAACCGCGGTCATCCCATTCCAGCCCCAATTCCCGGGGGAGCAGACCGTAGAGCCCACGGCCCAGTGCCTTGGAGATGGCCTCCTTGGCGCAGAAAATGCCTGCGGCAGTCTGTTCCCTGCGGGGGCCTGCCGCTTCCAGATGCGCCCGCTCGGCGGAAGTGAAAAATCGATGACAAAACTGTTCCTTTTGCAGCAGAGCCCCCACGCGGGAGATCTGCTCCACATCACAGCCGGTACGGATCTTCATCCTCGTGTCCCCCCGGCGGCAGCCTTTCCGGCGCGGATGCCGCTGCACCAGGCCCAATGCAGGTTAAATCCGCCGCAGTCGCCGTGAAGATCCAGCAGCTCACCGGCCAGATACAGTCCCGGCGTCAGGCGGGATTCCAGGGTGTCCGGCTCGATCTCATCCAGCGGCACGCCGCCGGCCGTGACCTGGGCGTTGTCCCAGCCTTGCACCCCTACAATGGGAAATGCCCAGTGCTTCAGCGTCTCGGCCAGATGCCGCAGCTGCTCGACGGAAAGCGCCCTGCTGGCCGTGGACAGCGGCGGCAAGCCGATATTTTTCATGACCGTCCAGCCCAGACGCTTGTGCACGGTGCCCAACAGCAGCGTTTCCAGCGTGGGATAACGCTTCTGTCGGGCCAGCAGCTCCCGGAAAAGTGCCTCCTGCTGCCATTCTGGGAACAGATCCACGATGGCCGTGCAGACCACGCCCTTTTTCACTTTGGCGAGTCGCCCGGAAAGCTGCATGGCGGGGATGCCGGAAAGACCGTATTCGGTGAACTGGAGCTCACCCGTTTCCCTGCCCAGCACCCGATCTCCTGCCAGCAGCGTCAGCCCGGCGGCTGCGCGAATGCCCTTCAGACCGGCCATACCGGGCATCTGGCAGCGAAAGGCCGTCAGCGCGGGATGCAGGGGCGTACAGCTGTGTCCCAGCGCAGAGGCCAGCGCGTAGCCGCTGCCGTCCGAGCCCAGCTTTGGCGCGGCGCGGCCGCCGCAGGTCAGGATCACCGCAGCAGCGGAAAAGGTCTCTCCTGAGGCCAACTTCACCGACAGCGAGCCCTTTCCCCGTCGGATATCCGTAACGGGACTTCCGCAGCGCAGCTCCACGTCCAAACGCTCCAGCTCCGCCAGCAGAACATCCAGCACCATGCCCGCCTGTCGGCAATAGGGATAGACCCGGCCTTCCTCCTCCTCCCGGCACAGCAGGCCCAGAGAGGAAAAGAAATGCAGCACGCTGTCCGGTGTCATGCCCTCCAGCACCATCTGCGGCGCGCGCCTGCCGACGCTGTAATAGTGCGCAGGCCCGGCCTCCATATTAGTCAGGTTGCACCGGCCGTTTCCCGTGGCCAAAAGCTTTTTTCCCACCCGATCCATCCGCTCCAGGACGATGACTCGGGCGCGGGGCTCCTCCCGCGCGGCGATGATGGCTGCG
>CAZDUQ010000132.1:0-4000 GCA_964508665.1 uncultured Oscillospiraceae bacterium
TGAAGCTGGGCTATTCCCGCGCCGCCCGTCTGGTGGATCAGATGGAGGAGCGGGGCATCGTCGGCCCCTTCGAGGGCAGCAAGCCCCGAGCCGTCCTCATCACCAAATCCGACTGGCAGGAGCGCATGGCCCGCAAGCGGGACTTCTGAGCTTCTCAAACGTCCCCACGATCCATTCCAAGGAGGTTCCCCCATGCTCACAAGAGAACAATTTCTCCCCGTCAACCGGGAGGATCTGCTGGCCCGAGGCTGGTATTATTATGATTTTCTGCTGGTCACCGGCGACGCCTATGTGGATCACCCCTCCTTCGGCACGGCGGTGATCTCCCGTACGCTGGAAAAGGCCAGCTTCCGGGTGGCCATCCTGTCCCAGCCCGACTGGCACGACACCCGGGACTTTCTGGCCATGGGCAAGCCCCGTCTGGCGGTGCTCATCAACGCCGGCAATATCGACTCCATGGTGGCCCACTACTCGGTGACAAAGCGCCGCCGGGCAAAGGACAATTACACCCCCGGCGGGCTTTCTGGCAAGCGCCCCGACCGGGCGGTGATCGTCTATTCCAACCGCGCCCGGGAGGCCTTTCCCGGCACGCCCATCATCATCGGCGGCATCGAGGCCAGTCTGCGCCGCTTTGCCCATTATGACTATTGGGACGACGCCGTCCGCCGTACCATTCTGGAGGACAGCGGCGCCGACCTGCTGTCCTATGGCATGGGCGAGCGCAGCATGACCGAGATCGCCCGGCGGCTGAAAAAGGGTGTCCCCGTTTCGGACATCCGGGATGTGCGGGGCACCTGCTTTCTGGCGAAAGATCCCGGAGAGTGCCGCTTTGAAAACGCCCTGACCCTGCCCGCCTTCGAGGCGGTGCGGAAGGACAAAAAAGCCTATGCCAGGGCCGCCTTCCTCCAGCAGAACGAGAACGATTTTGTCCGAGGGCGCGCCCTGATCCAGCCCACCGGCAGCCGGTTCCTCATCCAGAATCCCCCGGCCCTCCCGCTGGAGGGCAAGGAGCTGGACGATGTGTTTGCCCTGCCCTACGCCCGCTATTATCACCCGGATTATGAGGCGCTGGGGGGCGTTGCCGCCATCGAGGAGGTGCGGTTTTCCATCATCCACAACCGGGGCTGCTTCGGTTCCTGCAACTTCTGCGCCCTGGCGCTCCATCAGGGGCGGTATGTGTCGGCCCGCAGTCAGGAGTCCGTGCTGCGGGAGGCCCGGCTCATCGCCGCCGACCCGGATTTCAAGGGCTACATCCACGATGTGGGCGGCCCCACCGCCAACTTTGACCATCCCGCCTGCGCCAGGCAAAAGGAGTTTGGCGCCTGTCCCAACCGGCAGTGCCTGTTCCCCACCCCCTGTCCCAACCTGAACGCCGACGAGAGCGGCTATCTGGCCACGCTGCGCAAGCTGCGGGCCATCCCCGGGGTGAAAAAGGTCTTCATCCGCTCGGGCATCCGCTTTGACTATATGCTGCAGGACAAAAACGGCGATTTCTTCGCCGAGCTGGTGCGGTATCATGTCAGCGGACAGCTGAAGGTGGCTCCGGAGCACATCAGCCCCCAGGTGCTGCATTATATGGGCAAGCCCTTTGCCGATGTGTACGATCATTTTTGCCGTAAATACTATGCGCTGTCGGAAAAATACGGCAAGGAGCAGTATCTGGTGCCCTATCTCATGTCCTCCCATCCGGGCAGCGGCCTGCGGGAGGCCATCGATCTGGCCTGCTATCTGCGGGAGCACCGGCTGAATCCCGAGCAGGTGCAGGATTTTTATCCCACCCCGGGCACCCTGTCCACCGCCATGTACTATACCGGGCTGGATCCCCGGGATATGACGCCGGTGTTTGTGGCCCGCGACCCGGAGGACAAGGCCATGCAGCGGGCGCTGCTGCAATCGGGCAACCCGAAAAACCACGCGCTGGTGCGCAAGGCCCTGCGGCTGGCCGGGCGGGAAGACCTGATCGGGTGGAACAAGCACTGCCTCGTCCCGCCGGAAAAAACCGCGCGCACCCCCGTTGAGGAGCGGAACCGGCGGGAACGGAAGGCCGCTCAGAAGACGCCGCGCCGGGCAGGAGGCACACGCCCCTCCTCACGGCGAAGCAAATAAAAACACCGGGCGGCCAGAGGGCCGCCCGGCAGACAGGTCTGCTTTTCAGTTTGTAAGCTCCGCCGACTGCTTCTGTTCCTTCTTTGCCGTCAGCACATTGTGTACCACGATGGTGGCCACCACCAGCACACTGCCGATCACCGACAGGGTGCCCATGCTCTCGCCCAAAATCAGCAGGGCCAGAATGGGATTGAGCACCGGCTCGATCATGGTGATGAAGCTGGCCTGGAGGGAGGGCGTGGTCTTGATACCCCGGCTGAAGCAGATCCACGAAAGACCCAGCTGACAGGTGCCCATAAACAGGATTGCCAGCCAGGACTGCCACACCGGCACGCCGGTGGTTTCGGGATGCAGCATGGCCTGATCGGTAAACAGCATGGGGATAAAGAACACATACATCAGGTTGCCCAGAATGGTGGATTGCAGCGAATCGGCCCCCGGCAGACGGCTGGTGAAAAAGATCCCCGCGTAAAACACGCCGGAGAGCAGCGCCAGCAGATTGCCCATCATGGGATTGCTGCCCGGCAGCTCACCGCCCCGCAGGGTATCGATCATGGACAGCAGAATGCCCGAAAAGATCACCACACCCACACAGCAATCCAGCCTGGAGGGCTTCTGCTTCAGCACGATGAGCCCCATGAGCATGATATACAGCGGCGAAGTGTTTTGCAGCACGATGGCCGACCCGGCGGAGGTCATCTTGTTGGCAAAGGTAAACAGCAGTGTCTCCCCCAGATAGCACACCGCCGTCAGCACGATGGGCCTGGTCAGACGGATGCGCCAGGTGCGGGAATAGGCCATCTGGATGACGGCGGCGATCAGTCCCCGCAGACAGGCCACCGAGGTGGCGCTCCAGGGAATGAACTTGGTGAGCACGCCGGCCATGCTCCATAAAACGGCGGCCGCCGCCAGATACAGCGGGCCGGGATTAAACTTTTTTGCTTCCAGAGAAGACATTTGAAAATCACCTCGATTTCGTATTCTACCACACAGAAGGGGCTGCTTTCAACCCCTTCTGGAAAATTACCAGAGGAGGGGATGGGCCTTGCTTCAGCCGTTGTTCTCCGCCGGGGCCTGCGCCGTCGGCTGTGTTTCCTGCGCCCGTCTGCGGCCTGCGATGTCCCCGGAGCAGCGGCAGCGGGCCGAGACGCAGACCCCCGGGCTGCAAAGTCTGCTGTGCGCCGCCTTTCCTTACGGGCCGAAGGCGCCTGCCCCGGGGCCGATCTCCCTTTACGCCCGTGGGGCCGATTATCACGCCGTCCTGCGGGAACGGCTGTCCCCTGCGGCGGCAGAGCTGGCCCGGCGCTTTCCCGGGCATCGGTTTGATTTTTACGCCGACAGCTCTCCCTTCCCGGAGGTGTTCGCCGCCGCGCTGGCGGGGCTGGGCAGCGTGGGACAAAACGGTCTGCTCATTACCCCCAACGCGGGGAGCTATGTTTTTCTGGGCTTTCTGGCCACCGATGCCTCTCTGCCCGAGACGGGGGATGGCACCGTCCACCCCTGCCCCGGCTGCGGAGCCTGTCTCCGTGCCTGTCCCGGAGGGGCTCTGCCCGCGCCACCCGACACGGAGCGCTGCCTTTCGGCTCTGACCCAGCAGCGGGGGGCGCTGTCGGAGGAGCAGCAGGCCCTCATCCGCCGGGGCGGCTCCCTGTGGGGCTGTGACCGCTGCCAGCTGGTCTGCCCGGAAAATCACTGCCGCACGGTCTTTTCCCTGCCGGAGTTTGCCCCCCTGCCTCCGCCGCAGGATGCCGACCTGTCCCTGTCCGATCGGGCCTTTCGCCGCGCCTTTGCCGGAAGGGCCTTTACCTGGCGTGGGGTGCAGCCCCTGCGCCGCAATCATTCCCTCCTGACGGAGGCCGAGCCTCCCGCCGCCGAGCGGGATCCACACTGAAAG
>CAZDUQ010000133.1:0-3968 GCA_964508665.1 uncultured Oscillospiraceae bacterium
TTTTCGGCGATCAGGCGCGCTCCAGCCAGCGGAGGTCGTAGGGCTCAAAGACCACCCTGCGGTAGGCGTCCACATCCAGCCGGACGCCAGTCCAGTCGGAATGCAGCTCGCCGGTCTGCTTGATGAGGATGTCATACAGGATGTCATAGGTGATGCCGTCGGGGCCGGTCTCCACAATGGTGGAATAGGGCAGGGTCTTGTGATAGGTCAGCTCCAGCCCCTCGAAGTCGAAGTGGAAGCCGCAGCGCATCCGACAGCCGTCCAGCCCGGTGTAGCGGGCCACGGCGCACAGGTCGTGGAAAATGCGGTCGTGCTCCCGGTCGTACAGGTTCTCCGGCGTGGTGTCGGTGTAGTCAAACCGGAACTGGATGGGCCGCCCCAGGGCCTGCATCCGGCGGATATAGGGCACCAGCTGCTCCCGGGGATAATCCCGGAACAGCACACAGTTGATGCGCACCGGAACGGGCAGACGGGCGATCAGATCATCCCCCGATTCCTTCACGTACTTTACCAGATGGCGGGAGACGTTGATGCAGGTGATCTTGTCCCGGTTCCTTTCGGCAAAGGCCAGGATATCCGCTTCCGTCACGCCGTTCAGCGTGGGCAGGGTGGTGTTGATATACACCTTGTGGGTGGCGGGGATGGCGTCCAGCATGGTTTGCAGGGCGGACAGATCGGCAAAGGGCTCGCCGCCGGTGAAGACGAAGTCGCATTCCGGGGTGATGGCATCCATGGTGCGGATGCTGTCGCAGATGGCCTCTGCGCTGAAGCCGGTCATGTCGGCATATTCTTTTTTATTGATACAGAACGGGCAGTGGTTGCCGCAATCATAAGGGACAAAGATGGTGACGGTGGCGCCGCCGGCCCGGGTCTTGTAGGGATTGCTCATGATTATTCACATCTACCTTTTATCAAGCATACAAGATCATTGTACCCAAGGATCGGGAAAAAGTCAAGTTTTCCACCCAAGTGTGTGAAAAAACAGAACAAATTTTTCGGAAAACCGAAAAAGTAGTTGTTATAAAGGGAGGGTGACGGTGAAGGTACTGCCCCGGCCGGGGGCGCTTTCCACCGTGACGGAGCCGCCGCACAGCTCCAGAATGCGCTTCACCAGCGCCAGACCCAGACCGGAGCCCTCCTGCCGCCGGGAGGGGTCGCCCTGATAGAACTTGTCAAAAATGTGCCGCTGCACCTCGGCGGTCATGCCGGGGCCCTGGTCGGACACCGTCACCACCGCGCTGCCGCCCCGGCGGAACAGACCCACCCGCAGCACGCCGCCCGGGGGACTGAACTTGACGGCGTTGCCGATCAGGTTGCTCCACACATGGTACAGCAACGCATCGCAGCGGGGATAGCGCACCGGCTCCAGCTCGGGCTCCAGCCGCAGCTCCTTTGGCCCCCACTGGGGCTCCAGCGCCACCATCACCTGCCGCAGCTGCTCATCCAGCGAAAAGGGAGCGGGCTCCGGCAGGTCGGTCTGATGCTCCAGCTTGGACAGCAGCAGGATGCTGCTCACCAGCGAGGAAAGCCGGCCGGTGCTGTCCAGGATGCGCTGGATGCACTCGCTTTGCTCCTCCGGCGGCAGCTCCCGATCCTGCAGCAGCATAGCATAGCCCTCGATGGAGGTGAGGGGCGTTTTGAACTCGTGGGAGACGTTGGCAATGAAATCCGAGCGCAGCGTCTCGATGTTGGAAAGCTCCCGGGCCATCAGGTGAAAGCTCTCGTAGGTGTCCCGCAGCTCGGCGATGCGGCCCTCGTAGGTCAGATCCAGATCGAAATCCCCGGCGGCGATCTGCCGGGAGGCCCGGCTCAGGCCGCGGATGGGGGCCAGAAACATCCGCCCCAGCACCATGGAAAGCACCCCCGCCACCGTAGCGATGGAGCAGGCCACGCACAGGATGAGGATGGCGGTCTCGGAGGTGGTCACATCGAACAGGAACAGCAGCACCGCCGTCAGGGCGGTCACCGCCGCCGCCAGAAGCACGATGCAGCAGCACAGGAAGAACCAGCGCATCCGGCCGCGGCCCCGCTCAGCCATTTTTCCGCACCGCCTTATAGCCCAGGCCCCGGACGGTGACGATCTCCAGATCGGGGTTTTCCCGCAGACGATCCCGCAGACGGCCGATGTGTACCTCCACGGTGTGGATGTCGCTTTCGCTGTCCGGGCCCCACAGGTCGTCCATCAGCTGCTGCCGGGTGAAGATCTGCCCGGGGTAGGAGGCCAGTCGGTACAGCAGCTGGAATTCCTTCTGGGGGAGGATCTGACTTTTGCCCCCCTGCTGGAGGGTGAAGGTGTCGAACTCCAGCACGGTGCCGCCGATGGTCTGCCGCCGGTCGGACAGCATCCGGGCCCGGCGCAGCAGGGCGTTGATGCGCAGGATCATTTCGCTCAGGTTCACCGGCTTTACCATATAGTCGTCGGTGCCGGAGAGGAAGCCCTGCTGCATATCCTCAAAGCGCTCCTTGGCGGTGATCATCAGCACTGGGATCTGGCTGCCCCGCTCCCGCAGGGTCTGCACCAGACGGTAGCCGTCCAGCCGGGGCATCATGATATCCGAGACGATGAGATCCACATATTCGGTCTCCAGCAGCTCCAGCGCCTCCTGCCCGTCGGAAACGGGCAGGGGAGAAAAGCCGGAGCGGGTGAGCACACGACAGAACAGCTGCCGCAGCTGGATATCATCCTCGGCAACTAAAATTCGCTGCATGAGGGGTCACTTCCTGATTTGAGATAGACGGGCTCAGTCCACAAAGACATAGTCCTTCATGCGGGAGAAGGCCTCCTGCACGCGGGACAGGGGCAGGGCCAGATTGAGCCGCAGATGGGTCATGCCGTGGAAGCCGCGGCCGTCCTGCCAGGCGACACCGGCGTCCCAGCCGGCCTTCAGCAGCTGATCGATGGTCTTGCCGTGGGCGGCCAGCCAGTCCTTGCAGTCGATGAACAGCATATAGGTGCCCTGGGGCTTGAAGACCGACACACCGGGCAGGTTTTTCGCGATGAAATCACAGGCAAAGTCCACATTGCCGGCGATGGTCCGGTTCAGCTCGTCCACCCACTGATAGCCCTCCTCCTGATAGGCCCCCAGCAGGGCGTACATGGACAAAAGGTTCATGGAGTTGTAGTGGCACAGGGAGGCTTCCTTGTCGTGGCGCTCCCGCAGGGCCTTGTTGTAAATGATGTGGTAGCTGCCCACCAGACCCGCCAGGTTAAAGGTCTTGGAGGGGGCGTACAGCGCCACGGTGCGCATCCGGGCATCCTCGCTCACCGACTGGGTGGGGATGTGCCGGTTGCCGGGGCGGATGATGTCGCTCCAGATCTCATCGGAAATGACCATCACATCGTGCCTGCGGTACAGCTCCATGGCCTGCTCGATCTCCCAGCGCTCCCACACGCGGCCGGTGGGGTTGTGGGGAGAGCAGAAGATAGCGGCGTGGATCCGGTTTTCCACGATCTTCTTTTCCATATCGGCAAAGTCCATGCGCCAGACGCCCTGCTCGTCCCGCACCAGATCGGAGTGGACGATGTCGTAGCCGTTGTTCTTCAGACTGCCGGTAAAGCCCACATAGGTGGGCTTGTGTACCAGCACCTTGTCGCCGCGGGAGCAGTAGACATTCAGCGCGGTGACAACGCCGCCCAGCACGCCGTTTTCATAGCCGATGTGCTCAGGCTTCAGCCCCTGCACGCCGTTGCGGCGCTGCTGCCAGTTGATGATGGCGTCGAAATATTCCTCCCGGGGATTGAAGTAGCCGAAGGTGGGGTGGGCGATGCGCTCCACCATGGCCTGCTGGATGGTGGGCAGCACGGGGAAATTCATGTCGGCCACCCACATGGGGATGGCATCAAAGCCCTCCTTCGGGCCTTCGGGGCCCCAGCCGGTGGGGCCGATGTTGTCCACGGCGATGGCATCGTGGCCGCGGCGATCCAGAATGGTGGTGAAGTCGTATTTCATGGTGGATCCGTCCTTTTT
>CAZDUQ010000134.1:0-1574 GCA_964508665.1 uncultured Oscillospiraceae bacterium
GATCGTGGACACCGACGACACCTGCCCCACCCTGTCCTACAATGTGATCGGCCGTCACCAGTCCAAGATGGTGCGTGTCCGCGTCGCCACCAACAAATCCCCCTGGCTGGCTGAGACCACCCCCGGTCAGATCTTCACCGTCCCCATCTCCCACGGCGAGGGTCGGTTCCTGTGCTCCGACGCGCTGGTGAAGCAGCTGGCGGAAAACGGCCAGATCGCCACCCAGTATGTGGATCTTAACGGTCAGGTCACCATGGATTCCGCCTTCAACCCCAACGGCTCGGTTTGCGCCGTGGAGGGCATCACCTCTCCCGATGGCCGGGTCTTCGGCAAGATGGGCCATGCGGAGCGCATCGGCAGGCACCTGTACCACAATGTCCCCGGCGACTATGACATGGGCCTGTTCCGTTCCGCCGGGAAGTATTTCAAGTAAGGAGCGACCGCTATGGCAACGATCTTAGACGGCAAGGCCCTTGCCAAAAAAATCAAGCAGCAGATGGCGGCTCAGGCCGCCGCCCTGCCCCGGCAGCCCGGGCTGGCTGTGCTGCTGGTGGGTGAAAACCCCGCCTCTCAGGTCTATGTCCGGGGCAAGGAAAAGGACTGTGAGGAGTGCGGCATCCGAAATCTGGGGGCAAAGCTGCCAGCCGACATCAGCGAGGATGCGCTGCTGGCCCACATCGCCCGGCTGAACGCCGACCCGGCAGTGGACGGCATTCTGGTGCAGCTGCCCCTGCCCTCTCACATCGACGAGCAGAAGGTGCTCCGTGCCATCGACCCCGCCAAGGATGTGGACTGCTTCCACCCGCAGAATGTGGGCGAAATGATGGTGGGCGAGCCGGTCTGCTGGCCCTGCACCCCCTTCGGCGTGATGGAGCTGCTGCGGGAATACGGCATTTCCGCCGCCGGAAAGCACTGCGTGGTGCTGGGCCGCTCCAACATCGTAGGCAAGCCCATGACCCTGCTGCTGCTGCGGGACAACGGCACCGTCACCGTCTGCCACTCCCGCACCTCCGACCTGAAGGCCGAGTGCCTGCGAGCCGACATCCTGATCTCCGCCGTGGGCAGGGCCGGTCTGGTCACCGCCGATATGGTGAAGGAGGGCGCCGTGGTCGTCGATGTGGCCATGAACCGGGATGAAAACGGCAAGCTGTGCGGCGATGTGGACTTTGCCGCCGTGGCCAAAAAGGCGTCTTACATCACCCCGGTCCCCGGCGGCGTCGGCCCCATGACCCGTGCCGTCCTGATGCGGAACGTGCTGGCGGCTGCCGCCGCCCATCAGGCATAACCGAAAAATGCCCGCCTCCCCCGATATCCGTCTGCCGGTGTCGGGGGAGCTTTTTCGATTTCCGGCAGAGTCGGAGGAGGAAAAGGCTCAGGTTCCCCCACCGCCTTGACAGCCCCTTTCCCCTGTGCTATGATGCTTTTGCATCGTTTTGTATATCAGGAGGGCTTTTATGCTGTTTTCCAGCACTACCTTTCTTTATCTGTTTCTGCCGGCCGTCCTGCTCCTGTATTACGGCCCGCTGCGCTGCTCCCGGCGACTGCAAAATCTGTTCCTCACGCTGGCGAGCCTG
>CAZDUQ010000134.1:1674-3942 GCA_964508665.1 uncultured Oscillospiraceae bacterium
ACCCTTTCCCAGCTGGGCCTTTTCGGCCTGACCATCCCGCAGATCACCCTGCCCATCGGCATCTCCTTCTTCACCTTTCAGGCCATGTCCTATGTGCTGGATGTCTACCGCGGCCAGGGCGAGATGCAGCGCAGCCTGATCCATGTGGGACTGTATGTCTCTCTGTTCCCCCAGCTGATCGCCGGGCCCATCGTCCGCTATCAGACAGTGGCGGATGAGATCGTGGGACGGCGGGAGAATGCCCGGGATTTCTACGGCGGCTTTGCCCGCTTCGTGCAGGGCCTTTCCAAAAAGGTGCTGCTGTCCAACAGCCTTTCGGTCTTTGCCGACCACGCCTTTGAAAACACCGCCGCGCTGGGGGCCGATTACGCCTGGCTGGGGGCGGTGTGCTACACCCTGCAAATATATTTTGATTTCAGCGGCTACAGCGACATGGCCATCGGTCTGGGGCGGATGTTCGGCTTTCATGTTCTGGAGAACTTCAATTATCCCTATATTTCCCGCTCGGTGACCGAATTCTGGCGGCGGTGGCACATCTCTCTGGGCAGCTGGTTCCGGGATTATGTGTACATCCCCCTGGGCGGCAACCGGGTGTCGCGGCTGCGTCATCTGCTCAATCTGTTCATCGTCTGGCTGCTCACCGGTCTCTGGCACGGGGCCAACTGGACCTTCGTGCTCTGGGGGCTGCTGTATTTTGTGTTGCTGGCGGAGGAAAAAATCACCGGGCTGGACAAGCCGGAGTGCGGCCGCTGGGGCAACGCCCTCCGCCGACTGGTCACCCTGCTTCTGGTGACGCTGGGCTGGGTGCTCTTCCGCGCCGATTCCCTTGCCCACGCCTGGCAGTATTTCGGCGCCATGCTGGGACAGAGCGGCTGGCGGGATTCCATGTTTTTACAGGATGCCCGCACCGCGCTGCTGCCGCTTTGCGCGGGGGTACTGTTCTGTATGCCGGTGGGCGACTGGATACGGGCCCGCATCCGTACCGACTGTCCGCTGCTTCAGCTGCTGTACAACGCTGCCCTTCTGCTGCTGTTCGTGCTGTGCGTGGCCAGTCTGGAGAGCAGCTCCCACAACCCCTTCATCTACTTCAATTTTTAGGAGCCCACCATGAAGAAGCTGACCTTTTCCAAGCTGCTGTTTTTCGCGGCGGCGATCTTTGTGGCGGCGGGGCTGTGCTCCCGCCCGCTGCTTTCCGGCGGGAAGCAGGCGCTGACCGGCTTTGTCCGCACCTGGGACGCCGACGCTTTTATCGCTCAGGTGGATGACGCTTCGCAGGAGCTGCGGTATAAAAACGCCCTGATCGACCTGTGGTCCCTGTGGTATCGGGCCACCGAGACCCGCGTGGTGGAAAAGAACGACGCCACCGTGCTGCGGCTGGACAACGATTTTCTGGCCTTTGCCCCCGCCATTGCCGATGAGCAGACGCTGGCGGATATGGCGGATGCCTGCGCCGGGCTGAAGGCCGTCACCGACGGACTGGACATCCCGCTTTTGTATGTGCTGGCACCCAACAAGGCCGCCCTGGCGGAGGACGGCGAAAATGAGGTGCGGGAAAATCATCTGGCACTGGCAGAGGCACTGGAGGCGCGGGACATCCCCGTGCTGGATCTGGCGGAGGCGCTGGCCGCCGACGGCCTGACCATGGAGACCTCCTGGTTTCACACCGATCATCACTGGCTGCCCGCCACCGGCCTGTGGGCGGCGGAAAAGCTGTGCCGGACGCTGCCTGACTGCGGGCTGGAGCTCGGTCTGCTGGATGCCTCCCTCTATGAAACGCAAGTCTATCCCGACCTGTTTTTAGGCTCCGAGGGCAAAAAGGTAGGCCGCTGGTTCACGCCGCTGGGGCTGGATGATTTTCCGCTGGTGACGCCCGCCTTCGAGACCGGGCTGACGGTCACCGACGCCTCCGGCACCCGCAGCGGCAGCTTTGAGGAAACCGTCCTGCTCCCCCGGTATCTGGAGGCAGGGGATCTGTACCAGTCCAACCCCTATGTGGCCTATACCGGCGGGGATTTCCCTTTGCAGGTGATCCAAAACGAGCTGCGGGAGGACAGCCCCACCGTGCTGGTGATCCGGGACTCCTACGCCTGTGTGGTGACCCCCTTCCTGTCGCTGGCTGCCGGGGAGGTACACACGGTGGATGTGCGCTACTGGCAGGGGGTGGAGGGCGCCGACAGCATCACCGACTATGTGCAGCTGCTGAAGCCCGACGCCGTGGTGATCCTGTACGCCGGTGTCTCGCCCCATATGTTTGCTTTTGACTGATAA
>CAZDUQ010000135.1:0-3934 GCA_964508665.1 uncultured Oscillospiraceae bacterium
CTGTTGTTGATGGCGATGGCCGTCAGATTGCAGGCAATGGCCGCGTTTTCGCCCCCCTGGCCTGCAAACACGGCATATTCCGAGCCGTTCTCATAGCCGTCAAGCTTTCGGAAAGTGTAGCCGCCAAAGCCGCCCTCGTCCTCGCCGGAAGCGAAGAATTCCTCCGCCGCCTCCACATTTTCACCAATGAAGCGCAGCTCTGTACAGGAAACGATATTCCCGCTGTTGTCCACGATTCCCAGGATGAAGGGGACTCTGTTCTTGATTTCCAGCAGAATACTCTGAAAAAGCCTCGCTGCCATAGTACCACCCTTTTTGAAAATAATTTCACAAACTTCACTCGAACACGACCATTTTACCGCATTCTCTTGTTTTTTTCAACAATTTTTTTCAAAAATTTTTGTTCATTTTTCACAGCATCCCCGCAGAAAGCAGCAGTGCGCGGCGCTCCTCCGCCGTCAGTGGACGCCACCCTCCCGGTGCCAGCGCCTCGTCCAGCTCCAGCGGCCCGATGGACAGGCGCGTCAGCGTCTGCACGGTTTTTCCCTGGTGCTGGAACATCCGCTTCACCTGGTGGAATTTTCCTTCATGGATGGTCACCAGCGCCGTGCGTCCGTCCTCCAGCAGCTCCAGCCGTCCCGGCTGTGTTACAAAATCCCCCAGATCCATGGGCTGGGCAAAGGCCTCCGCGTCGGTGGCATTGGCAGGAACATCCAGCGTCACCAGATAGCGCTTGTCGGCGTGGTGCCTGGGCGAGGTCAACCGATGGTTCAGCTCCCCGTTGTCGGTGAGCAGCAGCAGTCCCCTGGCGTCCTTGTCCAGCCGCCCCACCACGCCCGGCCCCACCCGGCGATATTCCTCCGGCAGCAGATCCAGCACGGTGACGGCCCCCTTTTTGTCCTCGGTGGCCGAAAGCACCCCCTCCGGCTTGTTGAGCATCAGATAGACAAAGCCGTCGCCCTCCATCCGTCTGCCGTCCAGCAGGATGATCTGCCGGTCGCTGTCGGCCTTTTGTCCACCGTCCCGGACGGCCCGGCCGTCCACCGTCACCCGCCCGGCCCGCAGAGCGCTCTGGGCCTCACTGCGGGATATCAGCCCGCAGGCCGCCAGAATTTTATCCAGCCGTCCGGTCATTCCAGCACCTCCAGCACCCGCGTCCACAGCTCCAGCACCCGGTCGGTCTGCCCTTGTAAATACAAAGCACCGAACAGGCACTCCAGCCCGGTGGCCCAGGCGTATTCCTTCAGCGTGCAGTGCTTGGGGGTGGTGTGTGGCTTTGCGTTGCGTCCCCGGGTGAAGAAGTGCCTTTCCTCGTCGGACAGCAGGGGCAGCAGTGCCTCCATGGCCCTCGCCTGAGCGGGTGCCGCCACCAGCGCCACCGTCTGCCGATGGGCGTTGGCTACCTTCAGTCCGCCCCGGGCCGCCACCGCCGAACGGGCCAGCAGCTCATAGACCCCGTCCCCCACATGGGCCAGCGTCAGCACGGGCACCGCCCGCAGGGCCTCTCTATCATAATGCTCTCGAAACAGTTCCGTCATAATGCCTCCGGAAAAGCCGCCCGGCCCTGCGGCCGACGGCGTATTCTGTCTATATTATACCACTTTCCCGCCGGTTTGGGTATCTTTTTTCCGGCATTTATGCTATAATGCAGAAAAACACCCGAAAGAGAGGTCATCCTTATGCAATACAAGCAATTCGGCAAAAACGGCCCCAGGGTCTCCCGTCTGGGCTTCGGCTGTATGCGCCTGCCCGCCGTAGGCGAGGGCGACCAGCGGCGCTGCGATGATGAAAAATGCATCCCCATCCTTCACCGTGCCTATGAGCTGGGCATCAATTTCTTCGACACCGCCTGGGGTTATACCAACCGGGACAACCAGCGGGTGGTGGGCAAGGCCGTCCACGATTTTCGGGACAAGATCTATCTTTCCTCCAAGCTGCCTCCCTACGAGGTGCAGCAGCCCGGCGACTTCCGCCGCAAGCTGGAGCACACCCTGAAGCTGATGGACACCGACTATCTGGACTTCTACCATATGCACGCCCTCAATGCCCAGAAATTCGACCACGCCAAAAAGATGCAGATGGATAAGGATATGCTGAAGGCCAAAGAGGAAGGCCTGATCCGTCACATCAGCTTTTCCTTCCACGATGCTCCCCGGGTGATGGTGGACATCGCCGACCACGGCATCTTCGACACCCTGCTGTGCCAGTACAACCTGATCGACCAGTCCAACGAGGCCGTCATGGCCCAGCTTGCCGACCGGGGCATGGGCGTCATGGTCATGGGCCCCATCGCCGGCGGCATGATCTCTGCCGGCGGCGAAGCCTTCCGCAAGCTGTACGATACCCCCGCCGCCACCGCTGAGGAGCTGGCCCTGCGTTTTGTCCTGGGCTACGATGCCGTCACGCTGGCCCTGTCCGGGATGCAGAGCATCGAGATGGTGGAGCACAATGTGGCCATCGCCGAGCGGGCCTGTTCGGTGACCGCCGACGAGCGGCAGGGCTACAAGGCCACCAACGACAAGCTGAAGGGCCTCTCCGAGCTGTATTGCAGCGGCTGCGCCTATTGCAACGTCTGCCCGCAGGGCATCCGTCCCCAGCAGCATTTCAAGGTCTACAACCGTGCGAAGGTCTGGGGCCTGTACGACGCCGCCCGGGCCGACTACCTGTCCGACGGGCTGGACAAGGAGGCCGAAAAGTGCCTGCACTGCGGCGCCTGCTCCGCCGAATGCCCCCAGCGCATCGCCATCCCCGAGAACATGGCCCGGATCCGCGACTATTTTACCCGCTGACTCCCCAACCAGTGCGCACACTGGCGTGACAGTCCGTTCCCCCGTCCTTCTTGCCCCCGCGTTTACGAGGGAGGCGTGACCTCGCGTCACGCCGGGGGAGACGTTTCTCCGGCACCTTCTTACGCCCAATGCTCGCGACACGGATGTCTGCTCTACGCCCCATTCTTTTTCGCAGAGCCCCGCAGGAAACGAGAAGGATCGGGGTAGGAGTCGTACTGACGGAGAAAGAAAGGGCTTGCGGCAGCGGCAGCCCCCGTCCCTTTTACTCCGTCACGCCCTCCAAAATGGTAAAGGTGCCGTTATCACAGTCGATCTCGGCCATAGCCCCCATGGGGATGATCCCGCTGGGGGTGTTGTGCCCGAAACCGGCGTTGGCCAGCACCGGCAGATCGGCCCGTCCGAACTCGGCCAGCACCTCCCGCGTCACCCGGTTTAGCATATCGTGCTCCGCCCGGTCGCCCAGCGGCTTGCCCATCAGCAGGCCGGAGATGCCGTCAAAAAGGCCCTTTTCGCCGTATTTCCGCAGCTTCATCCGGTAACGTTCCTCGGTGGGTGTGCCGCACACCTCATAAAAAAATATGGTTTCCTCCATGTCCTCCCGGGTCATGTCCAGACAGGTTCCCTCCAGATCGGGGAAAACCTCAAAGCAGCCGCCCAGCAGCCGCCCCCGGGCCACGCCGCCCTGTAAGCATTCATAGCCCCAGTCGGGGGTGAAGTGATGCCGCGCGCTCCGGTCGGCCAGCGGCAGCCCCTCCTGACTGTATTCCGGCATGGGCGCGATCTCCCCCACCGGCGCGTTGGAAAACAGCATCCGCCGCACCAGCCCGACGGTATAGGGATGCATGGCCCCCGGCTCGGCGAAATCGTTCAGCACGTGCGCACCGTAAAAGCTGGTCAGCCCGGCCCTGCGGCAGATGTGGTCGGTGACCGTCCCGTCGGAGTATCCGGTAAAGATCTTGGGATTGCGGCGCAGCACCTCAAAATCGATATAGGGCAGCATCCGGATGCTGTCATTGCCGCCGATCACGTTGAACACCGCCCTGATCTCCGGGTCGGCAAAGGCGCGCATCAGATCCTCCGCCCGCTTTTCGGGATGCTCCCGGACATCGTCCTCCGATGCCAGCGTGTAGGGCATTTCCACCACC
>CAZDUQ010000136.1:0-3915 GCA_964508665.1 uncultured Oscillospiraceae bacterium
GCGGCTCAGGCGCACAGCTCCAGAATGATCTGGGTGAACATCTTCACGCTGAGCATCAATTCCTCAATGACGGCAAACTCATCCGCGCCGTGCATCCGGTTATCGGTGCCCGGCATGGCACAGCCAAAGGCTACGCCCCCCTCGATACTGTGGACATAGGTGCCGCCGCCGATGGCCAGGCACTCGCCTTTCAGACCGGTGTAGCGCTCATAGGTACGCAGCAGCGTCTGCACCAGCTGGGAGTCGGCAGAGGTATGATGAGACGCGTGCATCGCATCCCGCTCCAGCGTCTCAAAGCCGCAGTCGGCAAAGTGCTTCTTGATCACGCAGCGCACATTTTCATCATTGGCGCAAAGGGGGCACCGGCTGTCGAACTGGCCCTCAAAGCCGGTCAGGCCGAATTGCAGCTTGCTGAATACCAGCGTCAGCTTGCCGGAGATCTCGTCCTCGATATTGACGCCCAAAGCGGCGCCGTGGTTATCGCCAAAGGGGAACAGCCGGGCCAGATCGCAAAGCGCCTTCTGTCCGGCGGAGGGTGCCAGCGGCAGATCGGCCAGCAGCGCCACCATGGCGATCTGAGCATTTTTTCCCGTCTCGGGAGAGGCGGCGTGGGCGCTGACGCCCAAAGCGTGGATGTGCAGCAGACCGTTTTCCTCCGTGCAGGTAAAGACCACGCCGGTCTTTTCCTGATGGGCGGCGCACACCGGCTGCGCCTGAGCCGCCGTCAGCCCCTCCACCCAGGCATCGCACTCCCGAGTGACGATATTGGTGGTGGTGCCGCCATGGATGGCCGTGACGCGGGGCAAAGCCTTGCTTTCCTCCCACTTTGCGCCAAATACCGGCTTATATCCGCCCTTTTCAATGTTGATGACGGGGTATTCCGCGTCAGGAGAAAAGCTCAGCGGCGGTGCGGGCTCCAAAGGCAGATAGTGGGCCAGATCCTCGCTGCCGGTCTCCTCGGCACTGCCAAGGATGATACGGCAGCCCTTGGACAGGCTGGGATTAATCTCCCGCGCGGCCTTTGCCGCCCACAACGCCACCACGGCGGGGCCCTTGTCATCGGCAGAGCCGCGGCCGTAGATGCGCCCGTCCTGCACCGTTCCCTGGTAGGGCGGGAAGGTCCAGCCGCTGCCCTCGCTGACCACATCCACATGGGCCAGGATGCCCAGATAGGCCTCCTTGTCGTTCATCTCGGCACTGACCACATAGTTGTCGAAATTTTTGGTGGTAAAGCCCAGCTCCTGCGCCAGCTTTTCACTCTCCAGAAGCGCCTTGCAGGGCCCCTCACCGAAGGGCATACCGGGCCTGGGCTCCTCCCGCTCGCTCTTGATGGCGATCAGACGGCAGATATCGGCGATGATCTGCTCCTGCTTGTCCGCGAAATAGGCTTCGATTTTTTCCTTGTACATACGATCAAACTCCTTCCAGATTAAAGGGTGGTGTATATTCTTCTCCGGCAGACCGCCGATCCTGCGCAAAGCCGGAAAAGCCCAGCTCCGCAGCCCGTTGAGCCACCTTTTGATATTCATAAGTAGTCACGCGGCGGTCGAGCTCCGGATAAGCCGCGCAGGCCGCCGTGGGGGTATACTGGCTCATCAGACTCAGCAGAAAGCTGTCCTTGGGCAGGGCGCTGTCCAAAAAATCCAGAAGCGCCAGCGAATCCCGCCAGCAGCCGGGCAGCACCAGGTGTCGGACGATCAGGCCCTTCTTCAGCAGATTCCCCTCCCACACCAGCTGCGGCTGCTGCCGGTGCATCTCCAGAATCGCCCGGGAGGCCACTGAGAAATAATCCGGTGCCGCCGAGTACTTTGCCGAAAGCTCCGGGCTGAAATACTTCAGGTCGGGCAGGTAGACATCCACGCGTCCCTCCCACAGGCGAAGGGTCTCCACCCGCTCATAGCCGCCGCAGTTCATCACCACCGGCACCGAGGGCGCAGCCAGCTCCAGTGCTTGCAGGATCTGGGGTGTAAAGTGGGTCGGCGTGACAAGGTTCAGGTTGTGGACACCCTGTCCTTCCAGCCGTTGAAACGCCTGTACCAGTTGAGGCACGGTCAGCTCCTTCCCCACGCCGCCCCTGCTGATCTCCCGGTTCTGGCAGAAAACGCAGCCCAGCGTACAGCCGGAGAAAAACACCGTCCCGGAGCCCCGTGTTCCGCTAATGCAGGGCTCCTCCCACAGGTGCTTGGCCGCCCGGGCTGCCTTGACATACGCACCGCCGCCGCATATGCCGGGGTGCTTTTCCCGGTCTGCGCCGCACTCCCGCGGGCAAAGGGTGCAAGCTTCCATGTACTCACCTCACCACTATCATATCATATTCCCGCTTTTTTCGCCACACATTCTTGCGTTTTGAGGAAAAAAAGTTATAATAGGCCTAAGTGAGTTCCTCTGAAAGGAGATCGGGGATATGAAAGACGGTTTTATCAAGGTGGCTGCTGCGGCACCCGAGCTGCATCTGGCTGACTGTGCCTTTAATGCACAGAGCATTGTCCACGCGACCAAAAGCGCCGCTGCGCAGGGCGTACGGCTGCTGGTGACACCTGAGCTTTCGCTGACAGGCTACACCTGCGGCGACCTGTTCCTCCAGAGCCGCCTGCTGGATCAGGCGCTGGAGGGGCTGGAGCTGCTCCTACGGGAGACTGCTTCCCTTCCGTTGCTGCTGGCAGTGGGACTGCCGCTGCGCCATCTGGGTAAGCTCTACAACTGCGCCGCTCTGCTTTACAAAGGGCGGCTTCTGGGTGTGACGCCCAAAAGTCATCTGCCCAATTACGGAGCTTTCGATGAGGCCCGCTGGTTTTCCCCCGCTCCCGAGGGTATTTCTCAGGTGACTCTGTGCGGCCAGACCGTACCCTTTGGCGCGGGACTGCTGTTCCGTTGCGAGCAGCTGCCGGATTTCTGTCTGGGACTGGAGATCTGCGAGGATCTGTGGGTGCCTGCGCCCCCTTCGGTGCAGATGTGCGCCGACGGCGCTTCCATCATCGCCAACCTTTGTGCCGATTATGATGCCGCCGGTCAGCCTGCCCTCCACCGGGAGCTGGCGCTGGCCCACAGCCGTCGCTGCCATTGTGCCTATCTGCTCTCGCTGGCCGGTGCGGGCGAAAGCTCCACCGATCTGGTGTTTTCCGGTCAGCAACTGATTTGCGAGGACGGTTCTCTGCTGGCCGAAAGCGCACCCTTCGCCTCCCCTGCCCTGGCCGTCACTGAGGTGGATGTGCAGGCGCTGTGCGCGCAGCGCCGCCGGATGAACACCTATCCCGCCGCACGGGCGGATGCGGTAGTGATTCCATTTCCTATGGTTCTGTGGGAGACAACTCTCACCCGCACCATTCCAAAGGATCCCTGGCTGCCCTGCGCCGCCACCCGCGATGCTGATTGCGCCCATATTTTTGAGTTACAAAGCCGCGGCCTGGCCAGGCGTCTTGGCCACATCCATTCTGAAACTGCCGTTATCGGCGTTTCCGGCGGGCTGGATTCCACGCTGGCGCTGCTGGTGGCTGCTCATGCCATGGAGCTGCTGGGCAAGGGTCCGGAGGCCGTTGTGGCAGTCACCATGCCCTGCTTCGGCACTTCTGCCCGCACCCGCGGCAACGCGGAGCTTTTGTGCGATGAGTTGGGCCTGAGTCTGCGGTGTGTGGAGATCGGTCCCGCCGTCTCCCAGCACTTCCGGGATATCGGCCACGACTCAGAAAACCGCAATGTGGCCTTTGAAAATGCTCAGGCCCGGGAACGCACTCAGGTGCTGATGGATCTTTCCAACGATCTGGGGGGCATTGTGGTGGGCACCGGCGATCTAAGCGAGCTGGCGCTGGGCTGGGCAACCTATAACGGCGACCATATGAGTATGTACGGTGTCAATGCCGGCATTCCCAAGACCCAGGTGCGGCAGATCACCGACTGGTACGCCCGCACCTGTGGAAA
>CAZDUQ010000137.1:0-3854 GCA_964508665.1 uncultured Oscillospiraceae bacterium
GGGATGCTCCCGGACATCGTCCTCCGATGCCAGCGTGTAGGGCATTTCCACCACCCGCAGGCCGAACAGCTCCTCCAGGCGCTGCCTGCCCAGCTCGTACCGCCACCGGACGTCCGGCTTGCCCGCCGCGCCCCAAGACAGGCTGACGGTTGCCACCTTATCCCCCGGCACCAGATGCCGCGGCTTTTGCAATTTCTCCATGCTGTTGTTCTCCCTTCCCGCAACGACTGTAAGTTCTGCCCCCAGTATACCAGACCCCACGCCGAATTTCCACCTTTTTCCCGCAAAATGCCGGGCCCTTCCCCCTGATGGCGGGAAGCGGCCCGGCGTTGATAACAGGCGACGGGAAAATGCTATTGACCGGAGGCCGACGGGACCTCCCGGGAGGTGATGGACAGCTGGACGAAGAAGCTGTTGATGCCGTTGCGGCTTTCGGCCCAGATGCGGCCCCGGTGCTCCTCCACCACCCGTTGGGCGATGGACAGGCCCAGACCGTAGCTGCCATCCCGGGAGCGGGCCCTGTCCACCCGGTAAAAGCGCTTGAAGATGTTCTTCAGATCATCGGCGTTGATGGCGGGGCCGGGGTTGGCCACCGTCAGCAGGGCATGGCCGGAATATTTATGCAGGGAGACCCGCACCTGCGCGCCGGGAGCGGAATACTTCATGGCGTTGTCCAGCAGGATCTCCAGCACCTGCCGCAGATGGGCCGGGCTGCCCTGCACCCGCAGGCCGGGCTCCACCCAGGCGGCCAGCTCCCGCTGGTGCTCGAAATACAGCGGCTCAAAGGGCAGTACCCCATCGGCCACCAGCCGGCTCAGATCCACCGGCTCCATGGCTGCACGCACCGTGCCGTTGTCCACCCGGGCCAGCTCCAGAAGGCTCTCCACCAGGCCCCGCATCTGCCGGGACATCACCAGGATGTTATCCACCGAGCGCTGCCGCAGCAGGGGATCTTCCGCTCCCTCCTGCAACAGCTCGGCGTTGGTATGGATGACGGTGAGGGGCGTTTTCAGCTCATGGGAGGCGTCTGCCACGAACTGCTTCTGCTGCTGCCAGGCCTGATCCACCGGGCGGATGGCCCAGCGGGCCAGAAACAGGCTGATGACAAAAAAGCCGATCAGCGCCGCAAGGCCGATGAACAGGCAGCTCTCCGTCAGATTGCGCATCGTGGCGCGCTCGCTGGACATATCGGCAAAGACCAGCCGCTGCCGTTCGGGCGCACCGCCGCGATAATACCGCAGGCCGTACTCCCTGAGCACGCCGGTCTGCTCCTCGCCGGTCATGGCGGCGGAGGCCAGCTCCCGCAGGTAGTCCTGGTCGCCCAGATCCATGCCCTCTCCCCCGGTGACGATCAGCTGGCCCTGAGGCGTGATCTGGAGGATAAAATACGGCAGACGGACACCCTCGGGCGCAGCACCCGAGCGGGTGAGATCTGGCGGGGCGGAGACGGCGGATTGCATCATGCGGATGCTTTCGCTCTCCAGCGAGGCGGCGGTAAAGGACAGCACCATGCCCAGAATGACGCACAGCATCGCCCCGGCGATGACCAGATTGATGACGACGAAGCGAAGGCGCAGCCTTTTCAGCATGGATCGGCCAGTTCCAGATGATAGCCCAGACGGCGGGCGGCCTCGATGCGGATATTGGAGCCGATGCTGCGCAGCTTTTTCCGCAAAAAGCCCACATAGACCTCCACGTGGTTTTCCACCGCGGCGGAATCATAGCCCCAGACACGGGACAGGATCACTTCCTTGGAAAGGTTGCGTCCGCCCGACTGCAGCAGCAGACGCATCACATCAAACTCCCGGGCGGTGAGACGGATGCTCTTTTCTCCGCAGACCAGCGTGCTGGAAGCCAGATCCAGGACAGTGTTTCCAAAGGCCAGCTCGTCCACCTGGTTGCCCTGACGGCGCAGCAGAGCGCTGATGCAGGCCAGCAGCTCCCGGGTGTCAAAGGGCTTGGTCAGATAGTAATCGGCGCCGGCGTTCAGGCCCTCGATGCGATCCTCCACCCCGGAACGGGCGGTGAGCATCAGAATGGGGGTGGCGCAGCGCTTTGCCCGCACCGTACGGGCCACCTGATAGCCGTCCATGCCGGGCATCATCACATCCAGAATCAGCAGATCATAAATGCCGGTCTCGGCATATTCGGCGCCGGTTTCGCCGTCATAGACGGCCTCGGTCTGAAAGCCCTTGCTTTGCAGCAGGATGCACAGCGAATCGGCCAGCAAACGCTCATCTTCCACAATCAGGATCTTCATAATGGGAAACCTCCTCTTTTTATAACTGTTTCAGGTTTATTATACACACTTTATCTGAAGGAATCCTGAAATTTCGCGCATTCACAGTTCCTTTACATAATTTTTTTCGAAATTTCAGAGTTCTTTCAGAGCCAAAGCGTACAATAAACGGCAGAAAGGAAGTGTTGCCCCGGTTATGGATTACCGACATGAATGGAAACACATCATCGCCCCGGAACAGCTGCCGGAGCTGCGGCAGCGTCTGCGGGTGGTGGCCCGGCCGGATCCCCACGCCCGGAATGGGCGTTACCGTATCCGCAGTCTGTACTTTGACGACCTTGCCGACACCGCCCTGCGGGAAAAGCAGGATGGCGTCTCCCGCAGAGAAAAATACCGCATCCGCTGCTACGAGATGGACTTCGACAACATCCATCTGGAGTGCAAACGCAAGCTGGGCGGTCTGGGCCACAAGGACGCCTGCCCCCTGTCCCGGCAGGAGGTCGGCGCCATCCTGGCGGGGGACATCGGCTGGATGCCCGGCGACGGCCGGGAATTACTGAACCGGCTGTATATCAAAATGCACGATGAGGGCTTCGCCCCCAAAACCATCGTGGATTACACCCGGGAGCCCTTTGTCTACGCCCCGGGAAATGTGCGGGTGACGCTGGATTACGGCATCCGCACGGGACTGCGGAGCACCGCGTTTCTGGATGCCGCCTGTCCCACCCTGCCGGTGCCCGGCGACCCCATCATTTTAGAGGTCAAGTGGGACGCCTTTCTGCCCGACATCATCTGGGACGCGGTGCAGCTGGACGGTGTGCGGACATCGGCCTTTTCCAAATATGCCGCCTGTCGGATGTACGACTGAGCAGAGAACCAAATCAAATCTTTTAATAAGGAGCGCTTTGTATGACTTTTCAGGACATTTTCAAATCCAGCTTCCTGGAGAATGTGACCAGCGTCAGCATTGTGGACATGGTGCTGGCGCTGGTGCTGGCCTTTGGGCTGGGACTGTTTATCTTTCTCATTTATAAGAAGACCTATTCCGGCGTGATGTATTCCGCCTCCTTCGGCGTGACGCTGGTGGCGCTGACCATGATCACCACGCTGGTCATTCTGGCGGTCACCTCCAATGTGGTACTGTCGCTGGGCATGGTGGGCGCACTGTCCATCGTCCGTTTCCGCACCGCCATCAAGGAGCCGCTGGACATCGCCTTTTTGTTCTGGGCCATCGCCGCCGGCATCGTGCTGGCTGCGGGGATGATCCCGCTGGCCGTGTTCGGCAGCGTGGTCATCGGCCTGATGCTGCTGGTGTTCGCCAACAAAAAGACCTATATCCGCCCCTATATTCTGGTGCTGCGGTGTGACGACAGCCAGTCCGAGCAGCAGGCGCTGGCCCTGCTGCAGCAGCACACCGACCGATGCGTCACCAAGAGCAAGGCCGCTCAGGCTGGGCAGGTGGAGCTCAACCTGGAGGTGCGCCTCAAGGCGGACAACACCGATTTCGTCAATCAGCTGGCCGCACTGGCCGGCGTGCAGAGCGCCGTTCTGGTGAGCTACAACGGCGACTACATGGGCTGATATGTCTACCAGCAGGCATTTTGACCGGATCTGC
>CAZDUQ010000138.1:0-3853 GCA_964508665.1 uncultured Oscillospiraceae bacterium
AAGAAATCCTGTGGAAACCTGCCCCTTTTTCGTAAAAACACCGGAAAACCATGTCGTTTTTTGGTCAGTTTACCCTTGACGAAAAACACGGTTGCCGGTATAGTATAAACTGTATGCTTATGCTGATAGTTCTGCGCTTCCGGAGGAAAACAGAGGCGCGGACAAAAAATGATCGAGGTGCAATATGGAAAAGAAGAAACTGGTAATCGGCGTCATCGGCGCCGATGTCCACGCGGTCGGCATCCAGATCCTGTACCACGCCTTTACGGACGCAGGATTTGATGTGACCAACCTGGGCGTCATGGTGTCGCAGGAGGAGTACATCGCCGCAGCAATCGAGACCAAGGCAGACGCCATCATCGTCTCCTCTCTCTACGGCCAGGGCGAGCTGGACTGCCGAGGCCTGCGGGAAAAGTGCGACGAGGCCGGCCTGAAGGGCATTCTGCTCTATGTGGGCGGCAATATCGTGATCGGCAAACAGGACTTTGTCGAGGTGGAAAAGCGCTTCAAGGCCATGGGCTTTGACCGCGCCTTTGGCCCCGGCACCCCGCCCGAGACTACCATCGCCGCGCTGAAGGAAGATCTGAAGGTCGAGGACTGACCCCATGCGCCCCGTATTGTTGATCGACTTCGGCAGTACCTATACAAAGGTGACTGCCGTGGATACGGAAAGTGAGACTCTGCTGGGCACCGCCGCTTCCTTTACTACCATTCAAACCGATATCAACGACGGTCTGAACAACGCCCTGGCGCTTCTGGAGCAAAAGATCGGCAAGCTGGACTTTGCCGCCCGCTACGCCTGCTCCTCTGCCGCCGGTGGCTTAAAAATGATCGCTTCCGGCCTGGTGCCCGAGCTGACGGCCGAGGCCGCCAAGCAGGCCGCCCTTGGTGCCGGAGCCAAGATCGCAAAGATCTATTCCTACGACCTGACCGAGGACGATGTGGAGGAGATCGACCGGATCAAACCCGATATCTTCCTGCTGGTGGGCGGGACGGACGGTGGCAACACCGCCACCATCCTGAACAACGCCAAAATGGTAGCCACCTGCAAGGCAGATTTCCCCGTGGTCATCGCCGGAAACCGCTCTGCCGCCCGGCAGTGCCAGCGGTATCTGGAGGGGCGCGAGACCTTTGTCTGTGAAAATGTCATGCCCCGCTTCGGGCAGCTGAACATCGAGCCGGCCCAGTCCCGCATCCGGGAGCTGTTCCTGCGGCGCATCATTCAGGCCAAGGGCCTGTCCCGCGCCAGCGAGCTGATCTCCGGCATTATGATGCCCACCCCCTCTGCCATGATGCGGGCCATGCAGCTGCTGGCCGAGGGCACCGAGGCGGAAGCGGGTATCGGCGAGCTGCTGGCTCTGGATGTGGGCGGCGCGACCACCGATGTATATTCCATTGCCGACGGTATGCCCCAGGACGCCCAAACGGTGTATAAGGGTCTGCCGGAGCCCTATGTGAAGCGGACGGTGGAGGGCGACATCGGTATGCGCTACAGCATCCACGGTATTGTGGACGCCTGCGGCGGCATCGGCCGCATCGCGGCCCTGTCCGGTCTGCCGGAGGACAAGGCACAGGCCATGGTGGAGCATCTGTCGGTCCACACCGATGAGGTCCCCACCAACGAGGAATGGGAAAAGCTGGACTTCGCCCTGGCCTCCATGGCCTGCGAGACAGCCGCCCGCCGCCACGCCGGTTCGTTTGAAGAAGCCTATACCTGCAACGGCAAGGTCTTTGTCCAGACGGGCAAGGATCTGCGCCCCGTGCAGCAGATCATCGTCACCGGCGGCAGCCTGATCCACACCCGCCGCACCGGCGAGATCGCATCCCACGCACTGTTTGATCCCGCGGAGCCCATGTCCCTGCGGCCGCTGAAGGCCCGGGTGCTGGTGGACCGCAGTTATATCCTGGCAGCTATGGGCCTTCTGGGCGAACATGAGCCTCTGGCCGCGCTGCACATCATGAAAAAGGAGCTGATCCCAGATGGATATTCAGAATAAAAAGATCCCCGAGGGCGAATTTCAGGCCCTGCGTAAAGAAGTCCTGACCCAGTGGCCCACCGGCAAGGATGTTGATTTTCAGGAGGCTGTGGATTACCACAAGGCCATGCCGGAGTACCGCGACTTCTCCAAGAAGCTGGTGAACGCCAAGAACAGCGGCGAGACCCTGATCCAGCCCCGCGCCGGTGTCGCTCTGCTGAAGGAGCACATCGAGCTGCTGACCTATCTGCAGGACAAGGGCGAGGCCGACCTGCTGCCCACCACCATCGACAGCTATACCCGTCAGAACCGCTATGCCGAGGGCGAAAACGGCATCAAGGAGTCCATTAAGGCCGGCCGCAGCATGCTGAACGGCTTCCCTGCCGTCAACCACGGCGTCTCTGCCTGCCGTCAGGTCATCGAGTCCCTGCACACCCCCGTTCAGGTGCGTCACGGCACGCCCGATGCCCGCCTGCTCACCGAGATCACCTATGCCGGCGGCTTTACCTCCTACGAGGGCGGCGGCATCTCCTACAATCTGCCCTACGCCAAGAACGTCCCCATGGAGAAGACCATCCGCGACTGGCAGTATGTTGACCGCCTGACCGGTATGTACGAGGAGGCCGGCGTCTCCATCAACCGTGAGCCCTATGGCCCCCTCACCGGTACGCTGGTGCCCGCCTGCGTGTCCCACGCCGTTGCCATCATCGAAGCGCTGCTGGCTGCTGAGCAGGGCGTTAAGAACATCACCGTGGGCTACGGCCAGTGCGGCAACCTGGTTCAGGACGTGGCCGCCATCCGCACCCTGGAGGAGCTGACCGACGAGTACCTGAAGAAGAACGGCTATGACGATGTCACCGTCACCACCGTGTTCCATCAGTGGATGGGCGGCTTTCCCGCCGACGAGGCCAAGGCCTTCGGCGTCATTTCCTGGGGCTCCGCCACCGCCGCGCTGAGCAAGGCCACCAAGGTCATCGTCAAGACTCCTCATGAGGCTGCCGGTATCCCCACCATGGAGGCCAACGCTCAGGGCCTGCGCTGCACCAAGCAGGTCATCAATATGCTGCATGACCAGGTGTGCACCGCTGCCAACCTGGAGGAGGAGAAGGAGATCATCCGTCAGGAGACCCGTTGCATCGTGGACAAGTGCTTCGAACTGGGTCAGGGCGACATCGCCGTGGGTACCGTCCGTGCCGTTCAGGCCGGTGTGCTGGACATCCCCTTCGCTCCCTCCCGCTTCAACGCCGGCAAGATGCTGCCCGCCCGCGACAACGACGGCGCCATCCGCATTCTGGAGATCGGCAACCTGCCCTTCACCAAGGAGCTGCGTGACTTCCACCGTCAGAAGATCGAGGAGCGGGGCAAGGCCGAAGGCCGCAAGCCCGCTTTCCAGATGGTCATCGACGACGTTTACGCCATCTCCAAGGGCCGCTTGGTGGGCCGCCCCAAGAAGTAAGCAACACTTTTCCCCATTGTTTTTCCGGGGGGAAGCGGGCTCCGCCCCGCTTTCCCCTGCTGTATGTAAAAACCTGATATTTTATCACCGAAAGGATGTAATACCCATGAAAATTGTAGATCTGGTTTGCTCCGCCGGTCGTACCGGCTTCTATTTTGATGACCAGCGCGCCATCAAAAAGGGTGCCGGCCACGACGGCATCTTCTATGTGGGCGAGCCTGTGACCGAAGGCTTCACCGCCGTCCGTCAGGCCGGCGAGTCCATCTCCGTCATGCTGGTTCTGGAAGACGGCCAGGTGGCTTACGGCGACTGCGCCGCCGTTCAGTACTCCGGTGCCGGCGGACGGGATCCCCTGTTCCTGGCCAAGGACTTCATCCCCCTGATCGACAAGTACATCAAGCCCCAGTTGGTTGGCAAGGAG
>CAZDUQ010000139.1:0-3799 GCA_964508665.1 uncultured Oscillospiraceae bacterium
CAAGACCTTTGACCAGGTGTGGGAGGGCGCCATGCGCCACGGCGTTTCCCTGCGGGTGGCCTCCTATGTCATCGCGCTGGAGCGGGTCTGCGAGGCAAAGCGCATTCGCGGGATATTCCCCTGATGAGAGAAAGTGTGAAAACAAGTGAGCATCGGATTATTTGATATTCTGGGCCCCATCACCGTGGGCCCCTCCTCCTCTCATACGGCCGGCGCGGTGCGCATAGGGCTGGTGTGTCGTATGCTGCTGGGGGATGATGTGCGGTATGCCCGCATCACCTTTTACGGCTCCTTTGCCGACACCTACCACGGCCACGGCACCGACAAGGCAGTGATCGGCGGGCTGCTGGGCTTTCGAACGGACAATGAGAAGATCCGCGAGAGCCTGCGGTTGGCGGAATTCCGCGGCCTGGCCTATGAATTCGAGACGGCGGAGGACAGCCGTCTTCACCCCAACACCGTGCTGATCGAGGCCCGCTCGCGGGAGAAAAGTGTGCGGGTGCAGGGCGCATCGGTGGGCGGCGGCGCCATTGTGATCACCGCAATCAACGGCATGAGCGTCCGCTGTAGCTTTGTGGAGGACACGCTGATCCTGTTTCATCGGGATGAGCCGGGCGTGCTGGCAAGCATTGCCCACATCCTGTCCTCCAACGGCTACAATATCGGCAATCTGCGCCTGTCACGCACCCGGCGGGAGGGGGATGTGATCACAGTGGTGGAGACCGACGTGTCGGTGGATCCCGGCACGGTGGATCATCTGCTCTCGGTGGAGAGCGTTACCGATGCCGTAAGCGTCCCGCGGTTCTGAAGGGGTACGCCCCGCAAGCTGGAAAGGAGCAAGCATATTGGATATCCCAAGCATTGATTTTCTGCTGAATGAGGCGGCAAAGAACAGCCAGTCCATCTGGCAGGTGGTTCTGCGGGAGGAGCAGGCCGACTCCGGCCAAAGCCAGGAGGTCATTCTGGAACGGGCCCTGCACACCTATGAGGTGATGAAAAATGCCGCCATGGCGGGTATCGCCAGCGACATGAAGTCGGTCTCCGGCCTGACAGGCGGCGACGCGGCCCAGTATTATCAGCATCTGCGCAGTCACAAAAGCCTGCTGGGCCCGATGGAGGCAAAGGCGGTGGCCTATGCCCTGGGAACCAGCGGCTACAACGCCGCTATGGGCGTGGTGGTGGCCTGTCCCACGGCAGGGGCGGCGGGCATCGTCCCCGGCGTTCTCATCGCCGCACAGGAGGAATACGGCTTTTCCGACAGAGAGGCGGTCTGCGCGTTGCTGACGGCCTCGGGCATCGGCGGCGTGGTGGCCACCCGGGCCACCATTTCCGGCGCGGCGGGAGGCTGTCAGGCCGAATGCGGCACGGCTGCCGCCATGGCCGCCGCCGCTCTGTGCGAGGTCATGGGCGGGTCGCCCCGGCAGTGCGCCAATGCGGCGGCGCTGGCGCTGAAAAACGCGCTGGGCCTGGCCTGCGATCCGGTGGCAGGTCTGGTGGAGGTGCCCTGCGTCAAGCGCAATGGGGTGTATGCCGTGATGGCTATCGCTGCCGCCGATATGGCGCTGGCGGGCATCCGCAGCTTCGTCCCGCTGGATGAGGTCATCGACGCCATGTATCAGATCGGGACGGTGTTGCCGTCCTGCATCCGGGAAACGGCCGAGGGCGGCCTTGCGGTCACGCCCACCGGTCTTGCCGCAAAAAGGAGGCTGTTCTGATGGCTGCACAGGATCTGCTGGTAAGGCTTTGGACGCTGCCGTCCAAAGAGCCTGCTCTGGAGCAGCTGCGCGCCCAGGGCGTTTCGGTCAAACGGGTCATCGCGCCGGACAGGGGCCGGGTGCTGGCATTTGTCCGGGAGCATTTCGGCGATGGCTGGATGCATGAATGCGAGGCAGCACTGTCCACCGTGCCCTCCACCTGCTATATCGCGGTGAAGGAGCGGAAGATCATCGGCTTTTCCTGCTTCGAGGCCACGGGAAAGGATTATTTCGGCCCCATCGGCGTGAGCCCCGACTGCCGGGAAGGAGGCGTGGGCACGGGTCTGCTGCTGTCCTGCCTGCACTCCATGTGGGAGATGGGCTATGCCTACGCCATCATCGGCTGGGCGGACGAGGCGGCGGCCTTTTATGAAAAAACGGTGGGCGCCATGCCCATTCCTGACAGCCATCCGGCGATCTATCAGAATATGATCCGCAAGTGAAGCGGTGTCGGCGTCCCGTGGGCATCTGTCCCGGGACGCCTTTTTGCAGGAGGAGCGGAGCGTGGGGGTTGCAAAACCGCAGTCCATCCGATATAATAAATACATCTGTGTAAAAGAGAGGACAAGCTATCATGAGCAAAAAAATGCGTGGGAATCTGCTGCTGCTGCTGACCGCCATGATCTGGGGCACGGCCTTTGTGGCACAGAGCGCCGGTATGGAGCATTTGCAGCCCTTCACCTACAACGGCATCCGTACGACCATCGGCGGGCTGGTGCTCATCCCCCTGATTGCCGTGCTGGACAGGCTCAAGCCGGCGGAGGCCCGCCCCAGTCCTGCGGAACGCAGGGAGATCGACCGCAACTCCCTCATCGGCGGCGTCTGCTGCGGCATCGCCCTGTGCGTGGCCAGCTCTTTCCAGCAGTTCGGCATCAGCATGACCACTGCCGGAAAGGCGGGCTTCATCACCGCTCTGTATATCGTCATCGTGCCCCTGATGGGTATCTTCATCGGTCGGAAGATTCCAAAGATCACCTGGCTGTGCGTGGCCATTGCCGTGGCCGGCTTTTATCTGCTGTGCGTGACGGAGGACTTCTCCGTGTCCACCGGTGATCTGCTGGTGCTGTGCTGCGCCTTTTTCTTCTCCATCCACATTATGATTATCGACCACTTCGGCAGCGGAAAAGTGGATGGCGTGCGGATGTCCTGCGTCCAGTTTCTGGTGGCGGGGGGCATCTCTCTGGTGCTGATGGTGCTGTTCGAGCAGCCCTCCTGGGCAGGCATCTGGGCGGCAAAGGGTTCGATTTTATATGCCGGTGTGGTGTCCTGCGGCGTGGGTTACACTTTGCAGATCGTGGGACAGCGGGATACCGACCCCACCACCGCCACTCTGCTGATGAGTCTGGAGTCGGTGTTCGCCGTGCTGGCCGGCTGGCTGCTGCTGCATGAGAGCCTGAGTCTGCGGGAGCTGCTGGGCTGCGTGCTGGTCTTTGCTGCGGTGCTGCTGGCTCAGATCCCGCTGCCGCAGAAAAGCAGGAAATAAGCGATTTCGCGTGTGAAAGGGGAGCCTATGGTCAATATCGTTTCCTTTCCCGGTCTGTTCGAACGGGTTTTCAAGCTGGATCGGGTGGCTTTTACCGTTTTCGGCAAGGATATCATGTGGTACGGCGTCATCATCGCGAGCGGTTTTCTGCTGGCGGTGCTGTATGCACGCGCCCGCTGCAGTGAGTTCGGCTGTTCACAGGATACCCTGTTGGATGGCATTCTGTTTATTCTGCCCTGCGCCATCATCGGCGCGCGTGCCTATTATGTGATCTGCGAATGGGACTACTATGGTGCGCATCCGGAGGATATCATTGCCATCTGGAAGGGCGGGCTGGGAATTTACGGTGCGCTCATCGTTACCGCTGTGGCCATGGTGCTGTTCTGCAAAAAGCGGCGGGTGGATCTGCTGGGGGCGTTCGACTTTGTGAGCATGAGCTTTCTGCTGGCCCAGGGCATCGGCCGCTGGGGGAATTTTGTCAATGCGGAGGCCCACGGCGGCGTCACTGACCTGCCCTGGGGCATGGTCATCAACGGCGCGGCGGCGGTGCATCCCACCTTCC
>CAZDUQ010000140.1:0-3772 GCA_964508665.1 uncultured Oscillospiraceae bacterium
AAGGGCGGATAGCCCCCGGAGCCCCTGTCCGCCCAGTAGACGAAAAAAGGAGGCCCCACCAGCGGATGCCACGGCTGGGCCTCTGTTTAAGGCTGCTCCGAAACATAGGGCACTTCAATACTTGCAACACCTACCAGAAGCACCGAGTAGCGAGCCTCTCCGGCGCTTGAGGAGCCGCCAGGGGTCCGGGGCGCATCGGAACGCCCCGGCGGGTTTTGGGTACTTTTGCCCGGTCAAAAGTACCTCCCCGAAGGGTTGAAAAGGAGAGAAGAAGCATCCGCGCTGACGGAGAACGGGCAGGCTTGCGGCAGTGTCAAGCCCTCGTCCAAACCCCCGTCCCCGGGGGTATGCCCTCCACGGCCAGGGGGCCGCAGCCCCCTAAGCAGTGGCCGTCGAGGGTCCGGGACACATCGGAAGTGTCCCGGCGAGCTTTGGTTACTTTCCCTCGGTGGAAAGTAACGCAGGGCCCGGGGGCGCAGCCCCCGCGTATCCTACGAAGGGTTGAGAAGGCTAAAATAAGCCACCGTGCTGACGGAAAATCACGCAACCGGCCTTTGGTTACTTTCCCTCTGCGGAAAGTAACGCAGGGCCCGGCGGGGGGCAAGGCGAAGGGCGCCCCCCGCCGCCGACCACTGAGAAATGACCGAAAGGGAGGAATCTGATATGTATTTTGATCCGTCTGACCGCACATCGCTGAAGACCCACGCCAGGCGCTGCATGAAAGCGCTTTCCCCCGGCATTTATCTGGTGGCGCTGCTTGTGCTGGTGCTGAACAACGCCCCCGAGCTGGTGATCAACGGCAACACCTTCTCCCGCATACTGCAGGCCGACTCGCTGGAGCAGGCCATTGATATCTATTCCAACAGCGGTTCCTCCGGCGGCTTCGCTCTCACGCTGGCCACCATGGTGCTGAATCTGTTCCTGAGTCTGGTGGCCGTCGGCTGGCAGTTGTACTGCCTGCGGGCCTCCCGCGGGGAGGAGACCGGCGGCACCGATACGCTGTTCGCCTGCTTCCGACAGTTTTGGCGGTTCTTCTGCGCCCAGCTGCTGATGTGGGCGTTCACCTTTCTGTGGACCTGCCTGTTCATCATCCCGGGCCTGATCGCCACCGTGGCTTATTCTCAGACCATCCGGCTCATGCTGGATCACCCGGAGATGACCCCCATGCAGGCCATCCGCGCCAGTCGCGAGCTGATGCGGGGCCACAAGTGGGAATATTTTGTGCTGGAGCTGTCCTTTTACGGCTGGATGCTGCTGTCCGCCTGCACGCTGGGCCTGCTGTCCATCTGGCTGGATCCTTATATGGGGATCACCCAGGCGAGCTATTACAACGGCCTGATCAACTGGCGTCAGGAGCCGGAGGAGCAGGTCGAGCCGGAGCCCTCGCCGGAGGAATGGTGGAAGCAATAACGCCCAAAGGCCCTGCCCGCAGTCGCTGCGGCAGGGCCTTGCTTGTGCTTCTGCGGATTTTCAATGCGTTTACAGAATATTCACACTTTTTTCGCGAAATTCCGTATAATATGGTTCATAACCTGTAAAAAACCAAGGAGGGCGGATCCATGAAAGCACAGCGGCGCAAACGGTCGGGCCTGGTGCCCCGGGAGACGGTGCTCCCGCTGGCCATCACGGCGGCGGTGCATTTTCTTTCCTATTATCTGCCCAAGCTGCTGACCCGACGGCGAAAGCACCGTCGTATGGCCACCCGCTGGGACAAAAAGCTGCCGGTGGTGCCCGCCTTTATCAGCGTGTATGTTCTGGCCTATGTCCAGTGGATCGTCAGCTACATCCGTCTGGCCCGGCGGGATCCAAAGGCCCTGCGGCGGGTGGCCCGGGCCAGCGTGCTCTCCGAGACGCTGGCGGCCGCCGTTTATGTGCTCTGCCCCACCACCCTGCACCGCCCGGAGGTCACCGGAAAGGGCCTGTTTGCCCGCCTGACCCGGCTGATCTATCGGGCCGATACCCCCCAGTGCCTGTTCCCCTCCATGCACTGCCTGCAAAGCTGGCTGTGCTTCCGTGGGACGACGCTGGCCAACGGCATGGGGCGGCTCACCCGGGCGGGCTCGCTGGTGTTTACCCTGCTGGTGTGCGCCTCCACCGTGCTGGTGGGACAGCACGTGCTGGTGGATATCCCCGCGGGCATCCTGTTTGCCGAGGGGGGCCTGTGGCTTTCCCGCAGGCTGGAGCGGCGGCAGCATTCTGACCTTCAGGAGGAAAATCGATGATCGGATTTTATGATTATACCGTGATCCTGACCTATCTTTCCCTGCTCAGCGCCAGCTGCGGCATCGTGGTGTCGCTGGCGGGGGGCGGACACCCCTTTATCGGGTGCTTCTTTTTGCTGTTCTGCGGCTTTTGCGATGCCTTTGACGGCAAGGTGGCCCGCACCAAAAAGGATCGCACTGAGCTGGAGCGCAACTACGGCATCCAGATCGACTCGCTGTCCGACCTGGTGGCCTTCGGCGTGCTGCCGGCCTGCATGGGCGGCGCGCTGATCCTGCGGTCGGATTTTCTGCTGGGACTGGCCGAGACCTATGCTGACCGGTGGTTCGTGCTGCTGGGCGGACTGGCGCTGTTTGCCGTGCTTATCCTGTATGTGCTGGCGGCCATGATCCGGCTGGCCTATTTCAATGTCACCGAGGAGGAGCGGCAGAAGACCGAGGGCGGCGTGCGCAAATATTACACCGGTCTGCCGGTGACGGCGGCGGCGCTGATCTTTCCGCTGGTGATGCTGGCCCAATACCTGGTCACTGCCGACATCACACTGATCTATATCGCCGTGGCGCTGCTCACCGGCGTGGCCTTTATCAGCGGACGCATCCGGGTGCGCAAGCCGGGACTGCGGGGCATCCTCGTCATGATCGCCATGGGCGCGGTGATCCTGGCGGTGATGATCGGGGTGATGGTGCTGCGGATCCGTGGCGTTTCTCCCACTGATATGATAACAAACGGTTGAAAGGAGCTTCCTTTTGTCTCGCCGTAATCGCAAAACACGAAAAAAAGAGCGCACGCTGCGCTTTTTATATCAGACCCGCACCGGCCGGGTGCTGCTGAAGCCGCTGACCTGCCGTCCTGTGTCAGCGGTTTCCGGGCGTTTTCTGGACTCCCGGATGTCCAAGCCGCTGATCCGGCCCTTTGTGCGGAAAAATCACATCGATCTCGCCGATTATCATGCCGAGCATTTCCGCAGCTTCAACGACTGCTTCACCCGGCAGATCCGGGAGCCGCTGCGGCCCATCGACCGGCAGCCGGAGCACTTTATCGCCCCCTGCGATGGGCTGCTTTCGGTCTATCCGGTGCGGGGCGAGACCGTCCTGCCTGTAAAGCAGAGCCGCTATACACTGCCTGATCTACTTGGGGATCGGGCGCTGGCGGAGCGGTATCGGGACGGACTGTGTCTGGTGTTCCGTCTGTGCGTGGATCATTACCACCGCTACTGCTATGTGGATGACGGCAGCAAGGGAGAGAACCGCTTTTTGCCCGGCAGGCTGCACACCGTCCGCCCGGTGGCGCTGGCGGCGGGGCCGGTGTTCACCCAGAACTGCCGGGAGCTCACCGTGCTGAACACCCGCAGCTTCGGTCCGGTGACCCAGGTGGAGGTGGGAGCCATGCTGGTGGGCAAGATCTGCAACCACCACGGTGCGGGCCCCATCCGCCGGGGAGAGGAAAAGGGGATGTTCCTGTACGGCGGCAGCACGGTGATCCTTTTGGTGGAAAAGGACCGGGTGCAGCTGTGGCCCGGTCTGCTGGAGGCCTCCCGCAGCGGGCGGGAGAC
>CAZDUQ010000141.1:0-3764 GCA_964508665.1 uncultured Oscillospiraceae bacterium
ACCAGCAGCAGCACCGTGTCGGCATCGAATTCCGGCAGCTTGATGTTGCCGTTGAACAGTCCCTTCAGCATACCGCTGTTTTTGCCGCTCTGCTGCCGCGGCTCCTGCGCTTCGGCGTGGATGTCGGTAAAGGCTGCGGTCTCCCGTGCGGAGGTCTCCTGTGCGGCGTCCTCCATCGGCTCGGGCCAGGCTCCGTTTATGTATCGGTTATAGACGACACATCACCTCCCCAACGTGTGCAGAACATTGGCGGCGGCTTTTGTCATGTTGGCCATCCGCAGCGCCCGATCGATGCTGTTCAGTCGGCTCTCCTTCATATACGGGCGCATGGCCTGTACCAGAGTGACCCGCTCCTGTTTGACCAGATTTCCCTGACCGGACATGGCCTGCATCAGCTGGGGCAAAATGGCTGCCAGCGTTGGCAGACCCGGCCCGGCATCCTGGGATATGCCAGCCTGCGTTGCAGGGGCCTCTGCCGCGGCGGCATCGAAGGAAGCGCCGGACTGGGAAAGCGCGGCGGAAAGCAGTGCCGAAAGCTCCGGCTTGCCTTCCGGATCGGACGAGACAGACGGTGTGGTCTGAGCGGCTGACTCCGAGGCCGAGCTGTCCCGCTGGGCGAGGATGGTCCTGGCCATTTCCAGGACCTTTTTCATGCTGTCCTGGTCAGCGATCAAACGGTCCAGTCGTTCGTTCAGGTCAGCCATAGGCGATCAGACTCCCATAACTTCGATGACCTTTGCCGCCAGGGCGGCGCCCTCCTTGGAGCTGAGCAGATTTTGCAAAAGCGCCCGACCGGGATCTTTTGCAGCGTTCGTCGCAGCACGGGCCGCGTTCTTCAGGGCATCGCCGCCGCTTCCGGCCAACATGGCGATCAACTGCCGCCCGCCCTCTGTGTTCATGGCGGCATTGTAAACATCCAGCCCCTTGATGATCTTCATGCCCTGGGGCGAGGACATCATGGAACGGGCGGCGTTTTCAATATCTCCTGGCATAGCCTACCTCCTAAAACAGTTGATACCACAGTATATGACCGGTGACGAAAAAAGTGACGCGAAAGGATGCTGCTTATGAAAATCGTTGTGTGCTCGGACTCTCACGGAAACGGCAGAGGTTTACAGGAGCTTCTGGATCGGGAGCAGCCGGAGGCGCTTTTGTTTTTGGGCGACGGAGAGCGGGACTGGAGCATGGTGGATGTACCGCCGCGGACGCGGTTTTTCGCCGTCAGCGGCAACTGCGATTTTATGGCGATGGAGCCGATCTATCGTCGGCTGGAGCTGTGCGGAAAGCGGATCTTCATGACCCACGGCCATCATTACGGTGTCAAGCAGGGCCTGTACGGCCTGTCGCTTCAGGTGGAGGAGCAGCCGACCGAGCTGGTGGTGTACGGCCATACCCACCATCCGCAGTTGGATGATCTCAACGGCTGCCTGTATCTCTGCCCCGGCAGCATGGGCTACGGAGAGGAGCGCTACGCCGTGGTACAGCTGGAACAGGGCCAGCCGCACATCGATGTTTCTTTCCGCCGCCTGTAACGGCCAATGCGTTGAAAAGGTAAGAAAATCCTCCGTATGACAGTGAACTGCACCCCATTTGTTAGACGAGTATGCTATAATATACTTGTCTAACAAATGGGGTGTTTTGAAAAAAGCAGCATCTGTCTGCAAAATGCCGTGAAGCCAAGCGGCTTTACGCCGAAGCGTTTTCAATGCATTGATCGATCAAGCATCCTGTTGTGCTTCCCGATCCCGCAGGATCAGCAGCTTCAGCCCTTCGATCACGGCGCGCAGGGTGGGCTCCATGTCCGGAACACGGAGGTCATCCATTCCGGCATCCCGCCGCTCCTGGTTCCAGATCACATGGAAGGCCGCGCCGGAACGCACCCGCAGATAATTCGCAACGGTAAACAGGGCGGCACTCTCCATCTCGGAGCACAGAACGCCGCCCTTTTTCCAGGCGTTCCACTGATACTCCAGGCGGGGCGCGATGGGCATGACACCCGGCCGGTGCTGGCCGTAGAAGGAATCCTTTGCCTGCACGACACCGGTGTGTACTTTCAGCTCGGCAGCCCGAATGCCGTCCCGCAGGGCCAGTGTCACGTCAAAGTCAGGGACGGCCGGGTATTCCAGCGGCATATATTCCCGGGAGGTGCCCTCCTGACGGACAGCGCCGGTGGCCACCACCACATCGCCGCCGCAGACAGTGAGGTCGATGCCGCCGGCGGTGCCCAGACGGATCAGCGTGTCCGCGCCGCATTCCACCAGCTCCTCCACAGCGATGGCCGTGCTGGGGCCGCCAATGCCGGTGGAGCACACGCTCACCTTTTCGCCCAAAAGACTGCCGGTCCAGGTGGTGAACTCCCGATTGGAGGCTACAAAATGAGGCTCGTCAAAATATTGAGCGATCTTTTCGCAGCGGCCGGGGTCGCCGGGAATGATTACATAGCGGCCGATATCCCCGGGCCGCAGGGCAATGTGCATTTGCTTTCCGTCTACAAGCATACAGGATCCTCCTTCTGCGGATATACCTGTTTTTCATTATACAGGAAAAAATCCGATTTACAAGGCAATTCTGATAAAAACCCGCATATAAATGGGGCAGAACCCAGAGGAGAGGAAGGTAATGCATGCCGCAGGGGAAGTATTTGCCGGAGGGGCGTCTGCTGCTAAGCCCCGAAAATCAGGAATACACCTCCAGCGAGGAGGGGCTCCGTCGGGCGATGCTCCGGGGAAGTCTGCTGGAGGGCGTGGTCACCATGTGTGACGAACAGCGGAATCTGCACGTTCGCCTGGATGCGGGTCGGGGGATCATCCCGTATAACGAGACCGGTCTGGGTGTTCAGCAGGGAAAGCTGCGGGAGATTGCCATTTTGTCCCGGGTGGGCAAGCCGGTATGCTTTCGCGTGACCGGCAGGGAAGGAGAGGTCTGGAAGCTGTCCCGCCGTGTCGTACAGGAGGAGGCAGATGCCTTCTTCCGGACGACGCTGACGCCCGGACAGATTCTTCCGGTGACTGTCACCCATCTGGAGCGTTTCGGAGCCTTTGTGGACATCGGCTGCGGGCTTATTTCCATGATCGGCATTCAGAACATCTCGGTCTCCCGCATCCGAACAGCGGCCGATCGGTTCGTTGTGGGACAGCAAGTTTACGCGGCCGTGTTACGGACAGAGCCGGGCGGGCGGGTCTGCCTGACCCATAAGGAACTGTTGGGCACCTGGCAACAAAACGCCCAGCGGCTGCGGCCGGGGATGGCGGTAAGGGGGATCGTCCGCGGTGTGGAAAGCTATGGTATCTTCATCGAGCTGTGCCCCAATCTTTCCGGATTGGCGGAGCCCTGCGGGGATGTAACAGTGGGCAGCGAGGTCAGCGTGTATATCAAATCTATCCTGCCGGAGAGGATGAAGATCAAACTGGCAATTCTGAACATTTTTCCAGGCGAGGGACGGCGGCTGATCTGCCCGGAGGACTATTTTCTCCGCGAGGGGCAGCTGCGCCGCTGGCAGTACCAGCCGGAGGTCTGCATCAAAAGCTGCGTGGAGACCGTTTTTGGGTAAAAAAAGCGCCCCTCTGTCTAAAACAGAGGGGCACCGTGCTGTTTTCAGTTGCTCAGAATGCGACCGCAACCGATGTAGTGGCTGCTGTAATAGCTGTCGCTGAGAGAATCGTAACGGACACCCTTTCCGGGAGACGCAGCATGAATAAACTGGCCGTTACCCACATAAATGCCCACATGACCCACCGTGGAGCTACCGCTGGTCTGAGAGAAGA
>CAZDUQ010000142.1:0-3761 GCA_964508665.1 uncultured Oscillospiraceae bacterium
AAAACACTTTCCGCGAGAGGGTCAGCACCAGCTGGGAGAACAGCATGGCCGCACCGGCGGTGGCCACCGCGCTGGCCGGGTGTCCCGCCACTGCCGATGCCGCCGCAAAAACGCCGATCAAAAGCTCTGTAAAGGTTTCCAACCTTTCAAGCGTCTGACGGCAAAGCCCCACCAGTGTGCCACTGTCTCCCAGCGCGATGAGCAGGATGGCCGTGGTGCCCGCCAGCTCAGCCGTCCTGCCTGGAAGGCGCAGTCCCGCGCTGCCCGCAAAGCTTTGCAGCAGCGAAAGCAACAGGCACACCGCCGCCATGAGAAAGGCGCTCTCCATGGCGCTTTTCAGGCTGGTGCGCAGTCTGCTGACCGCCCCCTGCCACAGGGCGGAAACCCCGCTCTTGACATCGGTGCCGCCCGCCTCCACCTGGGAAAGGATGTCATAGGTCTCCTCCGGCAGGGCCTGCTTCAGCTCCTCCGCGCCGGAAACCCCCGCACAGGGCACCGACAGGCACCAGAGCAGGAGCAAAAGCACCCACGCCCGCCTCATGTGCCCAGCGCCCCGATCAGCGTCAGCGCCTGCTCCGCCAGCGGAAGCACGCACAGCAGCGCGCTCACCGCCCCGCACAGCTCCAGCTTGGCGGCCACCGCCCGCTCCCCCGCATCCCGGCAAAGCTCGGCGGAAAGATGGGTGATCTGGGTGATCGCCAGCACCTTCAGCACCGGCGCGAACAGCTGTCCGTCCAGTCCGGCCTCCGCGGGCAGCGCGGAGACCGCCTGCCAGGCGGCCTTCAGCTGGGGCAGCACCATCCCCAGCAGCGCCAGAACGGCAGCCAGACTGACCGCCGTCGCCAGCGCCGGCGTTTTTCCCCGGATCAGCTGCGTACAGGCTACGGCCGCCCCTGCCGCCAGCAGCATCCGCAGCAGACTCTCGCCGCTCACAGGCCGAATGTCCGCTTAATCAGCTGAAACATGGTGCTGATCTCCTGGATCAGGATCATCATCACCACGATCAAACCGGCCAGGGTGGTCATCATGGCCTGCTCTTCCCGCCCGGAGCGGATCAACAGCTGATTGAGCACCGCCACCAGGATCCCGATGGCCGCCACCTTAAAGATCAGATCTACATCCACGGTCTTTTTCATCCTCCCGTCAGAACAACACCAGCGCCGCCATCAGTCCAAGTGCCAGCGGAACGGCCCGGTAGACGCTCCCCTTTTCCTCCAGCTGCCGCGTTAAGGCCCCGCGCCGCGTGTCCAGCCGCCCGATGGCCCGGTCGCAGGCCGCGCCCTGAGTGGCACCGTCATACCGTCCCAGCACCATGCACAGCTCCTCCAGGATCCGCGTCGTCTCCCGCTCGGGGGGAAGCCCCTGGGCGCGAAGGGCCTCCGATGCCGTCTTTCCGGCCCGCAGACGCTTTTCCAGCGCCGCCAGCGGCAGGTGGGGCCGGTCGCCTCCGCTGCGCAGGATATCCGGCAGGGGCGTGCCCCGTTGGGTCAGCTCGTCCCGCAGATAGCGAAGAAAGGCTGCCAGCTCCTCCAGCAGAGCGATCTCCCGTCGGATGGCGGCGACCCGCCCGAAGCCCGCCGCCCCACCGGCACCCAGCAGCAGCAGCGCGCCCAGCCATTTCATGACAGGCGCTCCACCCGCCAGCTGCGGGCTGCACCCGTTTGCTCCAGCAGCACCACCTGACGAAACAGTCCGGCCTCCAGCAGGCGGCGATAGGCGGGACGGCGCGTCAGATCCTCCACCGTCCGCCCGTGGGCGGTGGCCAGCAGGCCGCAGCCGCACCCGGCGCATTCCAGCAGAGCGGCACAGTCGGCCTCCCGGGTGATCTCATCGGTGGCCAGCACCTGGGGCGACATGGCCCGCAGCAGCATGGGGATTGTCTCACTCTTGCTCCCGCCGGAGAGCACATCGCACTGGCCGATGCGAAAGCGGGGCTGTCCGCCGGCGCAGGCAGCGATCTCGTAGCGCTCGTCCGCCACCGCGACGCGCATCCGCACAGAAAGGCGGCGGCACAGCTCCCGTAGCAGGGTGGTCTTGCCCGCGCCGGGCGGTGCCAGGATCAGTGTGCTGCAAAAGCCCTGCTCGTCCCGCAGGGGGATCTCCCGCCCAAAGCCGCTGACCTGCCGTGCCACACGAATGTTGACCGACGACAGGCCCCGCAGCAGGCGGCTCTCCCCCTCCGGCGCCTGACCGCACAGCCCCAGACGATGCCCGTGGCGGGTGGTCAGATATCCCTGCCACAGCTGCTCCAGATAGCTGTGTACCGAGCATTCGGTGGCCCTTGCCAGCAGCTGATCCAGCTCTTCGGCGGTGGGAAGTACCGTGCCGTTCTCCAGCAGGATGGTCTCCCCCGCCACCGTAGCCGCCAGCGGTCTGCCCAAACGCACCCGCAGCTCCTCGCATTGGTGCCGCTGCTCCTCATCCAGTGAATAGGCCGCGCGCCACAGCCGTTCAGGCAAAAGCTGCGCCGCCGTATGAAAGCTTTTCAGATAATCCAACTCCGGCATGTCCATCCCTCCTGCCACAGGATATGCGCCCCATCGCCCGTTCAGAACAACAGAAGTGTCCCTTCACGCAAAAAGCCCGGGAGCGAACCGCATGGGTTCCGCTTCCGGGCTTTGCAATTCTTTTTGGTTTTCTTTTCGTCCCCGCTGTCTGTCTCAGCCAAGAATGTCAGACAGGTTGCTCTGGATCTTCCGCGCCACATCCGGATTGTTCATGGTATACACGTGCACATCCCGGATGCCGTTGGCGTACAGATCAATGATCTGATCGGTGGCATAGGCGATACCGGCCTGCTTCATGGCGGCGGGAGAGGAGCCGAACTTGTCCAGCAGGCTCTTGAACCGCTGGGGGATATAGCAGCCGGACATCTGGATGGAGCGCTGCATCTGCTTGGCGTTGGTGATGGGCATGATGCCGGGAATGACCGGCACGGTGACCCCCTGCTCCCGCAGCTTATAGAGGAAATTATACAGCAGATTGTTGTCGAAAAACATCTGGGTGGTCAAAAACTCGCAACCGGCCTCCACCTTTTCCTTCAGGTGACGGATGTCCTCGGCCTGGCAGGCGCTCTCGGGATGGACCTCCGGATAGCAGGCTCCGCCGATGCAGAAATCCTCGCCGCTCTCCTTCAGCTCCCGGATCAGCTCCACCGCATGATGATAGGGCCAGGCGCTGCGGTCGCAGTCCATCAGCTCGGGCGTCAGGTCGCCCCGCAGAGCCATCACGTTCCGGATGCCGGCGGCCTTCATGTCGGCGATGCGTTCCCTGACGGTCTCTTTTGTGGAGGAAACGCAGGTCAGGTGGGCCAGCGTGGGCACACCGTACTGCGCCTTGATATTCCGGGCAATCTCCAGCGTATAGCGGCTGGTGCCGCCGCCCGCGCCGTAGGTCACGCTCATAAAGGAGGGCTTCAGCCGTGCGATCTCCTCAGTGGCGGTTTTTACCGATTCAAACTTGCTGTCGGTCTTGGGTGGAAAGACCTCAAAGGAAAGCCGCAGGCCCTCCTGACAAAATAATTCAGAAAGCTTCATAATCGATCCTCGAATTCTTCAAAAACTTTAATACGGTAAATTATAAGTCACACGTGCCGATTTGTCAAAGGGTTCCCCGGGATTTCGGCAGATTTTCCGGTGAAATTCCAACATTTTGCAGCTTTTAAAAAAGGCTTGACTTTTTGAAAATGCCGTGGTATTCTATACAGGCAGTCGCGGATGTGGCGGAATTGGCAGACGCGCATGGTTCAGGTCCATGTGAAA
>CAZDUQ010000143.1:0-3756 GCA_964508665.1 uncultured Oscillospiraceae bacterium
CCTCGTAGCCCCGCTCGATATAGGCGATCTCCTCGATCTCGGTAACCCCCTCGGCCGCCAGACCGGCGATGACCAGTGCCGCGCCGGCACGCAGGTCGGAGGCACGCACCGGCGCGCCAGTGAGCTTTTCCACCCCCTCGATGACGGCCACCTTGCCGTCCACCTGGATGCGGGCGCCCATGCGCCGCAGCTCGTCGGAATAGCGGAAGCGGTTCTCCCACACGCCCTCGGTCACCACGGAGGTGCCCTGTGCCAGGCACAGAGCCGCTGCCAGCTGGGGCTGCATATCGGTGGGGAAGCCGGGATAATACATGGTCTTCACCTGGATCTTGTGCAGGGGGCCATCCCGGGTGACGCGGATGTTGTCGTCGTCCTCCTCCACGCGGCAACCCATCTCCTCCAGCTTGGCGGTGATGCAGTCCATGTGCTTGGGGATGACGCTATTCACCAGAACGCTGCCTCCCGCCGCTGCCACGGCGGCCATATAGGTGCCGGCCTCAATCTGATCGGGAATGATGGAATAAAAGCCGCCGGTCAGGCTGGCCACGCCCCGGATCTTGATCACATCGGTACCCGCGCCCATAATATCGGCACCCATGGAGTTGAGGAAGTTGGCCAGATCCACGATATGGGGCTCTTTGGCGGAGTTCTCAATGACGGTCTGCCCCTCTGTCAGGCAGGCGGCCAGCATGATGTTGATGGTAGCGCCCACGCTGGCCACATCCAGATAGATATTGGCCCCATGCAGCTCCTGCGAGGCGTCGGCGTAAACGATGCCGTTGCGGATCTCCATCCGGGCACCCAGCGCCTCAAAGCCCTTCATATGCTGGTCGATGGGCCGTACGCCGCCGAAATTACAACCGCCGGGCATGGCAACCTCTGCCCGCCGGAAGCGACCCAGGAACGCGCCGATCAGATAATAACTGGCCCGCATCTTGCGGTTGAGCTCACTGACGGCGCGGCTGGTGCGCAGGGTTGTGGCGTCGATCTCCACGGTGTTTTTGTTTACCATGCGCACGCCGCAGCCCAGCTCCCGCAGAATCTCCAGCTGGATGAGCACATCGCTGACCATGGGGATATTTTCGATGCGGCAGACGCCGTCTACCAGCACGGCGGCGGGGATGATGGCAACGGCGGCGTTTTTCGCGCCGCTGACCGTGACCTCGCCAAAAAGCGGTTTCCCGCCGTGAATGACAAATTTATCCAAAAGAGGAAGCCCCCTCATAAATTACTGTTTTCGTGTGGGCGCGCCGACCGCTGCCCATTCGGCACTAGTGTACCACAAAACACGGAAAATAAAAAGCGTCAATCGTGATTTTCCCAAGAAAATTTGATATTTTTTGAAAAAACGGCGATCAGGTGGGCTGATAGACCATCTCGTCACCGGTAAGGCAGCTGAGCAGCAGCTGTTCCGTCCCGCAGGTGACGATCCATACCGGCTCCAGCAGCAGGGACTGAGTATCCCCGCTTTGCAGGGAATAGCCGAATTCCAGTCCATCAGCGGCGGACAGGCCCCGTTCCTCCAGCAGGTCGCACAGATCCAGCACCAGCTGCGCCCGGCTCAGACTCTCACGCGAGGCGGTCAGCTCCCGGCTGAGCAGCCAGCGGCCCCGCACCAGTGCGGTGTCCCCGGCCATCGTGCAGGTCAGGCGGCTGTTGACGATCACCGCCCCCTGCTGACGCTGGGTCAGAGTGATCCCCTCCCCATCGACGGTCAGCTGCACATCCTCCATTGAAAGACCGGCAGGGGCCAGCAGTGCGGCCCAATCCTCCGGTGCAGACCCCTGCCAGGCAAGCTCCAGCTCCAGCGCGCCGCCCCGACGGAAGCTGAGTCTCCCCTGCTCCCCCCGGTAGATGCTGACGCCGCCGCCCGGCTCCTCAGGCCGAAGCTCCTCCCCCAGCAGCGTGGCCGCAGCCTGCTGCTCCAGCGTCGTACTGCGCTGGGCGCTGAAGGACTCCGGCGAAACCGGCAGACGCAAAAGGCTCTCGGTGTCCAGCAAAATTCCCCGCCGCTGCGCCACCTGGGCGGCATCCAGCAGGGCCGTGCGTTCGCCCTGCCGCTGCTCATACATCTGCCAGAGCAGGTTGCCCGCCAGGAACAGATCCACTGCCAGCAGCATCAGGATCATCCATTTCCGAAGATTTTTCCACTCCATGGCCTATTCCTCCGTCACGCGGCACAGCTCCGGCAGCAGGATGCCGTCGGACTGCTCCAGCAGGCGCAGCCGCAGGGTAGCCGCGCCCTGCGGCAGGGTTACCTCCGCCTGAACCATGGGCAGCAGGGAGACGTTCTCGGTCTTCTCCAGCAGACGCAGTGCCGCCGTCAGACCGGTGATGGCGCCGTTTTCCACCACCACGGTGGCCCAGCTGCCTTCCTGCCGTTCGGCAAACAGCGTGCCCACCCGCAGACCGAACCGCAGCGTCCCGCTGTCCTGCTGCAGCTGTACCTCCTCCAGGCTCAGGATGCCGGAGGCACCCGTCTGCTCCCACAGGCGGTACAGCAGGTCATAGACCTGCCGGCACAGCTGGGCCTTGCGGGCCGTGCCTTCCTCGGTGAGTTCCAGACCGATGCCCACGTCACCGTCATAATGCAGATCGCCCGTCAGGGACAGGCTGAGGGTGCTGTGACCCTCCACATACACCAGACTGCCCCCGGCACTCTGATAGACCCGGGTCAGGTAAGGATTCATGCCCAGCAGCGACTGGATGCTCTGAGAAAGCTCGCCCCGGCTCACCGCCTCCGGCGGAGAGGCTTGCAGAGCCGCGCAGGCGATCACGCCGGTGGTGAGCACGGTGTCCTCCGTCACCCTGAGGCTCCCCAGCGCCAGACGGGCATTGCTTTCCTCCGCCAAGGCACACAGGCTCTCCAGTTCGGAAAGGGATGCCGCCGTTTCGGCCCGCCAGCACACGCCGTCCTGATCCGTCAGCAGCAGTTCCACCCGCTCCTCTCCCGCCACCATGGCCACGCCGCGGACATGGATATCTTCCCGCAAAGCTTCGACGCCGCCCCAATCCTGTAACAGATACAGCGGCTGGGCCACATGATATTGCAGCAAAACACCCATGCCGTCCAGCCGTGCCAGATAATCAGCCCCGGAAATCTGCTCCAGCTCGCCGGCGGAGCCCACCGCCTCCTGAAACAGCGGCTCAATCTGCTGATACAGCAGGTCATGACGGTCCTCCTCCAGCACCAGATAAGGCCCCGCCGCCCCCAGGACGGTGACGGTCTCCGGCAGGACGGAGACCCGCAGGACGGTCTCCCGCTCGGCGGTATCGCTCTCACCGGAAAGCTCCAGGCCTGTGCCACCGCCCCGGGCGTTCACCAGAAAGGTGCAGGTCACCAGTGCCAGCATCAGCATCGCCAGCACCGCCAACAGCAGGTTTTTCAGCTTATCCGCCATGGTTGTCGGCCTCCCTGATCCGGGGCAGGTACACGGTAAAGGTGCTGCCCCGGCCGTATTCGCTCTCGAAGCCAATGTGGCCGCCGTGGCTCTCTACGATCTGCTTGGCAATGGCCAGGCCCAGGCCCGTACCGCCGCTTTCCCGGCTGCGGGCCTTATCCACCCGATAAAATCGTTCGAACAGACGCTTCTGATCCTCCCTGGGCACGCCGATGCCGGTGTCCGCCACCCGGAGGAACACCTGCTCCCCCTCGGTCCCGCCGGTGATGCGGATGGAGCCCTGGGGCTTGTTGTACTTGATGGCGTTGGTGATGATGTTGATGACCACCTGCTGGATGCGCTCGGCATCGCCCAG
>CAZDUQ010000144.1:0-3685 GCA_964508665.1 uncultured Oscillospiraceae bacterium
TATCATAGCCTATGCGAAAAGTAGTGATCGACTGCGAGGTGAGAAGAAATGAAAGAGGGTATCCATCCCAACTATCAGGTAACGACCGTGAAGTGCGCCTGCGGCAACGAGTTCCAGACCGGCTCCACCAAGGCCAATCTGCGCGTGGACATCTGCAGCAACTGCCATCCCTTCTATACCGGCAAGCAGAAGCTGGTTGATACCGGCGGTCGTGTTGACCGTTTCAAGAAGCGTTTCAACCTGGAGCAGAAGTAAGGCTGAGCCATACGATGATACAGCGGCACCGTTCCGGTGCCGCTTTTCGTAGTATTCGGGAAAAGACGAAGAGCATGGGGCCGCACGATCTTACGGAAGCACGGATGCTGCTTCCGATCCTCTCAGCCCTGCGGGGCGTTCCGTTCCCGCGGCGGAAAGCAGCGCACAGCGCAGCGCCACGTGGCCGGTGCTCCGCAATGACAGAAAGTAAAAAGAGGTGACCTGAACCATGAGCATGCTGGAAAAACGGGAGGATGTCCGGGGCCGCGCCCTGCTGGTGGGCCTGTCCTGCGACAGTGCCGCCGATTTTGACAACTCCGATGAGGATACCATGGCCGAGCTGCGGGAGCTTTTGTCCACCGCCGGTGGCGAGACCGTGCTCACCGCCATGCAGAACCGCCACACCCCCGACCCCCGCACCTTTATCGGCGAGGGCAAGGTGCAGGAGCTGAAGGAGCTCATCGCGGCCAACGACATCGATCTGGTGATCTTTGACAATGAGCTTTCTCCCTCGCAGGGCCGGGCTCTGGAAGAAGACCTGTCCTGCCGGGTCATCGACCGCAACGCCCTCATTCTGGATATCTTTGCCGATCGGGCCACCACGGCAGAGGGCAAATTGCAGGTGGAGCTGGCACAATATCAGTATCTGCTGCCCCGGCTCACCGGTATGTGGACCCATCTGGTGCGGCAGACCGCCTCGGGCGGCTCCAGCCCCATCGGCACCCGCGGCCCCGGCGAGACCCAGCTGGAGACCGACCGCCGCCACATCCGCCGTAAAATTCAGAAGCTGGAAAAGGAGATCGACGATCTCCGGCGGGTGCGGGCCACCCAGCGCAGCAAGCGGGAAAAATCCGAGGTGCCGCTGGTGTGCATCGTGGGCTATACCAACGCGGGAAAATCCACCCTGCTCAACGCCCTCACCGGGGCGGGGGTACACGCCAACGACCGGCTGTTTGACACGCTGGATCCCACCACCCGGGTGCTGCACACCGAGGAGCTGGGGGATGTGCTGCTGTCCGACACCGTGGGCTTCATCCGCAAGCTGCCCCATCATCTGGTGGATGCCTTCCGCTCCACGCTGGAGGAGCTGCGCTATGCCCACGTGCTGATCCATGTCATCGATGCCAGCGACCCCCAGTGGCGGTTGCAGGCCGAAGTAGTGGAGGAGCTGTGCCGCCAGCTGGGGGCCGAGCGGACGCCACGGGTCACCGTATTTAATAAAGTGGATCTCCTGCGGGAGGAGCAGCTGCCCCGGGAGCGGGATGCCGTCTACACCGCCGCCGCCAGGGGAATGGGACTGGACAATCTGGTGAAGCGGGTCTGCCGCCTGCTGGGGGACGGTCTGCGCACCGTGCGCTTCGTGCTGCCCTACAGTCAGGCCGCCGTGTTGGATCGGCTCTATCGGGAGGCCAACGTGAAAAAGGCCGACTATGTGGAAAACGGCATCGACATCGAGGCGGTGGTGGATCAGAAGACCTATGGCCGCATCCGCGACCTGCTGCCGGAGAGCCAGAGGGAGCCGGAAGATGAAGAATTTTAAGGTGCCCTATCAGGAGGCAGAGATCGAGTTCGTGGAGAAAAAGTCCCGGTTCATCGGCCATATGTACAAGGTGAGCACCCCGGAGCAGTGTCAGGAGATTTTGGCCGCCGTGCGGAAAAAGTACTGGGACGCCAGCCACAATGTGTATGCCTACATCCTGCAAAACGGAGTGATGCGGTTTTCCGATGACGGCGAGCCCCAGGGAACCTCCGGAATGCCCACGCTGGAGGTGCTGAAGAAGGAGGAGGTCTGTGACGTCATGTGCGTCATCACCCGGTATTTCGGCGGTACGCTGCTGGGGGCCGGGGGACTGGTGCGGGCCTATTCCCACACCTGCAAGCTGGCGCTGGACGCCGCCGGACAGGCAGTGATGATGCCCTATGCCCGGGTGCGGCTGGACTGCCCCTACAATCTGCTGGAGCAGGTGCGGCGGCTGCTGCCGGGCTTTGATGCCGAAGAGGCGGGGGCCGATTTCGGCGCGGCGGTCACCCTGACGGTGGTGCTGCCCAAGGAGAACCTTGCGGCCTTCAACGCCAAGCTCATCGACAGCACCAACGGGCGGCTGGAGAGCGTTTATCTGGGAGAGGAGCTGCGGGGGAAGCGGTTGTAGGATGCTGCGGGGGCAGCGGCTATCGGAAACCCGCCCTTTCTCCGTCAGCACGGGTGCTTATTTTCTCCTTCTCAACCCTTCGGGGAGGCACTTTTGGCCGGGCAAAAGTCACGCCCGCCCGACTAGGGCGCAGGGCCCGGGGCTGCAAACCCCGCGTATCCCGGCGGCCTGCCGACGGATTTTTCAAAAAATTTCTCAGAAAAAGAGGAAATCGGGATTTTCCGCGTATTTATATCATGAGTGGAGAAACAGGGAAGGAGAGGTGATGCCTGTGACCGTGCGGGAACGGATCGAACAGGAGGAGCGGACACTGCTGGCCCCCGGGGCCACCCTTTCGGCCGAAAGCCGGGGCCGGGAGCGCCCGGACAGGCCCGACGAGGTGCGCACCTGCTTCATGCGGGATCGGGATCGCATCATCCACTGCAAGAGCTTCCGTCGGCTCAAGCACAAGACCCAGGTGTTCCTGTCCCCCGAGGGCGACCATTACCGCACCCGCCTGACCCACACGCTGGAGGTGGCCCAGATCTCCCGCACGGTGGCCCGGGCGCTGCGGTTCAACGAGGATCTGGCCGAAGCCATCGCCCTGGGCCACGATCTGGGGCACACCCCCTTCGGCCACGCGGGAGAGCGGGCACTGACCCAGGCGCTGGGCCGCCCCTTCAACCACAACGAGCAGAGCCTGCGGGTGGTGCGCCTGCTGGAAAAGGACGGCCGGGGCCTGAACCTGACCCGGGAGGTGCTGGACGGCATCCTGTGCCACACCGGCCCGAAGGAGGCCGACACCCCGGAGGGGCGCATCGTCCGCTATGCCGACCGCATCGCCTATATCAACCACGACATCGATGACGCCGTGCGGGCGGGGGTGCTGTCGGAGGACGACATCCCCTTTGACCTGAAGCTGTCGCTGGGCAGCACCCACAGCCGACGCATTTCCACACTGGTGAACGCCATGATCGACTATGGACGGCAGACCGGGCAGGTGGGCATGGACGGGCAGATCGCCGGGGCCATGGAGACGCTGCGGGCCTTTATGTTTGAGCAGGTCTATCAGAATCCGGTAGCCAAGGGGGAGGAAGGCAAGAGCGAGGCCATCGTCCGCTACCTCTACCGGCATTTTGTGCACGATGCCAACCGGCTGCCGGGGGAGTACTGGGCCATCGCCGACCGGGACGGGGCCGAGGTCGCCGTGTGCGATTACATCGCCGGCATGACCGACCGCTACGCGGTGGCGCTTTATCAGGAGCTGACGGTACCAAAGAGCTGGAACAAGTATTGAGGGC
>CAZDUQ010000145.1:0-3681 GCA_964508665.1 uncultured Oscillospiraceae bacterium
CGATTTCCGCGCTGGGGGCCACGCCGGTGGTCAAGTCACTGGCCGGGCGGCTGGATGGCACCCGGGCGGGGGCGGTGCTGGAGCCACTGGCGCTGTGCGCCCTGCTGGTTGCGGTCACCGCCTTTCTGGTGGGGGGCAGCTACAACCCCTTCCTGTATTTCCGGTTTTAAGGAGGTATTGCTGTGCGTGACAAAAAACGCGCGCTGCTGCGGCTGACGCCGGTGTGTCTGCTGTTTGCGGCGCTGTGTCTGTACGCCTGGTGCAAGCCGGCGGATGCCTATTCCCTGACCGAACGGCGGCAGCTGGCACAGATGCCGGAGCTTTCTGCGGAAAGTGTGCTGAACGGCAGCTTTATGTCCAAATTTGAGGATTACGTCACCGATCAGTTTCCCCTGCGGGAGGGATTCCGCCGGGTGCAGTCCTTCATCCGGTTTTATCTGCTGGGGCAGAAGGATGTGAACGATATCTATATCGCCGGGGGCTCGGCGGCCAAGATCGAGGAGGCCATCCGGGAGGACTGGGTACAGGCTAGTGTGGAAAAGCTGGAGGAGCTGTTTGAAAGCTATTTTGCGCCATCCGGCAGTCAGGCTTATTTTGCGCTGGTGCCGGGAAAGGACTGCTATCTGGCGGAGAAATACGGCTATCCGGGCACCGATTATGACCGGCTGACGGAGGTCTTACAGGAGGCGGCCGGGTTTGCCGGGTGGATCGATCTGCGGGACTGCCTGACCATTGCGGACTATTACACCACCGACAGCCACTGGCGGCAGGAGCGCATCCTGCCTGCGGCACAGGTGTTGGCCGGGGCCATGGGGGTGGACATCTCCCAGGAATATGAGCAGGTGCTGACCCGGGAGGATTTTGCCGGCGTTTACGCGGGGCAGTCGGCTCTGCCGCTGACGGCCGAGCCGCTGTATTACCTTACCTCTCCCACGCTGGAAAACGCCACGCTGTATGACTATGAGCGGGACGAGACCTCCGGGCTGTACGATCTGGAGGGGGTATGGGGCAGGGATCCCTATGATCTGTTCCTCTACGGTGCATCGCCCCTGCAGGTGCTGGACAACCCGGAAAATGACTCCGGCCGGGAACTGGTGCTGTTCCGGGATTCCTTCGGCAGCAGCCTCGCCCCGCTGCTGTTGGAGGGTTACAGCCGCATCACGCTGGTGGATCTGCGGTATATCCGCTCGGAGCTGCTGAGCCAGTATGTCCCGGCGGCGGGGCAGGATGTACTATTTCTGTATTCTCCTGCGATTTTGAACAGCGTCAACCTGCTGAAATAATTGACCTGAGAAAACGCGTCCTCCGCACCGGCGACCGCCGGACGGGAGGGCGCGTTCTTGACATTGGCGAAAAACACTGTATAATAAATATCGTTACAGAATATCGATTTCAGAATATCCTTCAAAAGGAGGGGCACTTATGCCGCCAAAGCCGAAATATAACAAGGAACAGATCGTGGCCGCCGCGCTGGGGGTGGTGTCGCGAATGGGAGTTTCAGCACTGACCGCCAAAGAGCTGGCCCGGGCGCTGCACACCTCTACCACGCCGATCTTTACCGTGTTCAACTCCATGCAGGAGGTGCGGGCCGCAGTGCGGCTGGCCGCCATGGAACGGTTCGAAGCCTATGCCCGCAAGGTGGACGCGGATATGCCGGCGTTCAAGCAGGTGGGTATGCAGATGATCCTGTTTGCCAGGGAGGAGCCGCTGCTCTATCAGCTGATCTTTATGTCCCCTGATGGCGGCGTGACGCTCTTTGACGATCATTATGCCCATCTGGGGCAGATGGCCGACACCTGCCTGTTGGCCATACAGGCGGATTACGGCCTGTCCCCGGCGGATTCCGAGGCGCTGTTCCGGCACGTCTGGATCCACACCTTCGGCATCGGCGCGCTGTGTGCCACCGGCACCTGCGATTTTACGCTGGAGCAGATCTCCGGGATGCTGACCCAGGCTTTCACCGCCATGATGCTGCTGCTGAAGGGCGGAAGCCGTGCATGAACGGAAAAAATACGGTACAGACTCTGCCGCTCCGGAGCCTTTCCCGCAGCGGCGGGATGGTTTGATGCTGAGAAAGGAACACCTATGACAACGATTTTGACTGCGGAAAACCTGTCCAAGACCTACCCCGGTGGGACGAGGGCGGTGGACAACATCAGCTTTTCTCTGGATCGGGGCGGGATCTTCGGCTTCCTGGGCCCCAACGGTGCCGGAAAAACCACCACCGTCAAGCTGCTGTGCGGGATGCTGACCCCCACCGGCGGCAGGAGCCTTGTGCTGGGCATCGACCCGGCGCGGGACCCTGAGGCACTGCGCCGGAAGGCGGGCGTGGTCACCGAGCACGCCCGGATGTACGACCACATGTCGGGGAGGGAAAATCTCCTGTTTTACGGCGCGCTGTTCGGCATGAGCCGGTCTGACTGCGAGAAGCGGGCGACCGGGCTTTTGCAGCGGCTGGAGCTGACTGATGGGGCCGACCGCAGGCTGGCGGCCTATTCCACCGGTATGCGGCAAAAGCTTTCCCTTGCCCGGGCCCTGATGCACAGCCCGGAAATCCTGTTTCTGGACGAGCCCACCTCCGGGCTTGACCCGGAAAGTGCCCAAAACGTGAACGCGCTGATCACGGAGCTGGCCGCAGGGGGCACAACGGTGTTCCTTTGCACCCATCAGCTGCGCTATGCGCAGGAGATATGCACCGGCTACGGTCTGATGGATCGGGGCAGTCTGCTTGCCGTCGGCACGCTGGAGGAGCTGCGGGCGAGGATCCCCGATGGGGCGACGGTTCGGGTAAGGGCCGGCGGAATGCCGAAGGATCTGGAATGCCGAAGGGTTGGCGAGGATATTTATGATATTCCAATAAACGCAGAATCGGAAATTCCCCTTATGGTGAAGCGCATCGTGGATGGCGGCGGCGAGCTTTATGCGGTGGCACCGCAGCAGCCCTCGCTGGAGGACATCTACTTTTCGCTCCTTGAACAGAATCACGGGAAGGAGGGTAAAAACGTATGAACGCCGGACAGCTTGCGCTGCTAAAAAAAGACATCCGCAGTATCACCGCCAACAGGCGGGTGCTGACGGCCATGCTTGTGGTACCCATCGCGATGACCATCGTGCTGCCCTCCGTTTTCGTCATCGGAGCTGTAGTGGCGCCGGAAAGCATTTCCGATTTTCAGGTGCTGCTGGATATGCTGCCCGGTGCTGCCGAAGGAAACGGGCAGCAACTGGTTTTGGGCCTTCTGCTGAATAAAATCATGCCGATTTTCTTCCTGATGATCCCCATTATGACCTCGTCGGTGATGGCGGCAAGCTCATTTGTGGGCGAAAAGGAAAAGCGCACGCTGGAAACGCTGCTTTATTCGCCGCTTTCCCTGAAGCAACTGTTCCAGACCAAAATTTTGGCAGGCTTGTTGGTCGGTATGGCGGTTTCTTTCCTCTCCTTTGCGGTCATGCTTCTGGTGGTGGAGGCGGAAGTGATCCTGCTGACTGGCAGCGGTATTCTGCCGGATGCCAGCTGGCTGGTGGTTATGCTGCTGATCGCACCGGCGATCTCTCTGGCCGACATTGCCATTACCGTTCGGGGATCTGCCAAAGCGCAGAGCATTGAGGAAGCCCAGCAGAAAGCGGTATTTCTGGTGTTCCCCATCCTTGCTCTCATCATCGGGCAGTTTGGCGGCATTCTGC
>CAZDUQ010000146.1:0-3655 GCA_964508665.1 uncultured Oscillospiraceae bacterium
GCCTGCCGCCGTGAAGATCTATCAATCTGCCGAAGACTACCTGGAGTCCATCCTGACTCTGCTGGAAAAGCACGGCTCAGTGCGCTCCATCGATGTGGCCAACGATCTGGGCGTCAGCAAGCCCAGCGTCAGCATCGCCATGAAAAAGCTGCGGGAGAATGACCTGATCGTCATGGATCCCGACGGGCATATCTCGCTGCTGCCCGAGGGGGAGGAGATCGCCCGGCGGATCTATGAGCGGCACGAGCTGCTGACCCGGTTTTTCATCCAGCTGGGTGTGCCGGAGAGCATCGCCGCCGAGGACGCCTGCAAGGTGGAGCACGTTCTCAGTGAGGAGACCTTTTCCCGCATCAAGGCCCATGCCCTGGGCGGAGAGCAGAAGCAATAAAGTGCGGAAAGACTGCCTGTGGGGCCGCGGATCCTGTCGGATCCGCGGCTTTTTTTTGCACTGAAGATGTGCGCCTCTCACAGACACATCCGTCATCTTGCACAAAAATCCAAAGCATTTTTGGTGATTATGACAAAAGCAGTTGTCAAAAGCCAAAAAAATGTTGCCAAGTGTCGCGCACGTACCGTATAATTGAATCAGATAAACGGAAAACGGATCTGCCCAATAAACGCAAACGAAAAATACAAAAAATTAAGAAAGAGGTGTTTCTCATGGCGCTTTGGATCAAAAACGCGGTCATCGCAACCATGGACGGTGAAAACCCCACGGCGCAGTCTGCGGTCGTCATCGGGGATTTCTTTGCCTATGTGGGCTCTGAGAGCGGCGCAGAGCAGTTCCTGCGGGAGCATCCCCAGGCCGATTTGGAGGTGCTGGACTGCGGCGGACAGTTCCTGCTGCCCGGCTTTAATGACAGTCATATGCACTATCTGCATTACGCAAAGGCAAAAATGGGCGCTGTCAACCTGAGCGGTTGTACCTCCCTGCGGGAGCTGGTTCAGCGTATGCAGGATGGCTTTGACCATATGTATGACAAAAACAGCGGCCTGTGGCTGTCCGGCGAGGGCTGGAACGACACCTATTTCACTGATGAAAAGCGCTTCCCCAACTCCCACGATCTGGATGCCGTCACCACCGAGTATCCCATGATCGTCATGCGTACCTGCTTCCATGTGGCCGCCATGAACTCCAAGGCCATGGAGCTGCTGGGCATCAACCGGGAGACCGTCAAGCAGTACGGCGCCTTTGCGGAGACCTATCCGGATGGCGAGCCCAACGGCGTGGTTAAGGAAAATGTCTTTGACGATATCAAGGCCAATCTGCCCGCTCCCAGCCTGGAGACGCTGCTGGAGATGATGCTGGAGTGCCAGAAGGATCTGTTCGCGGCCGGTATCACCAGTGTCCAGTCGGACGACTTCAAGTATACGCCCGACGGGCAGGCCTATAACATGATGCAGCTGATCCGCAAGGCCAGCGAGGACGGCCGGATGAAGCTGAGCATTGGCGAGCAGGCCCTGCTGACCGAAAAGGAGACTGTGGACGAATTCTTTGACAAGATGGGCTGGGATGACAGCTTCGGCAACCGCAAGTTCAAGATCACCTGTGTCAAGATCCTGGCCGACGGATCCCTGGGTGCCCGCACCGCGCTGATGCGCAAGCCCTATGCCGACGATCCCACCACCAGGGGTCTGGCCATCTATGAAAAGCAGGAGGATCTGGACTATCTGGTGATGAGGGCCCATCGCAACAACATGGCTGCCGCCATCCACGCCATCGGCGACGGCGCCGTGGAGATGTGCCTCAACGCCATTGAGCGGGCCCGGCGGGAGATGCCCTATCTCCATCCCCGCCACGGCATCGTTCACTGCCAGATCACCGACAAGGAGCAGCTGCGGCGCTTCAAGGAGCTGGATGTCATCGCTTATATCCAGCCCGTGTTCATCGATTACGATATGCACATCGTATTTGACCGGGTGGGCAGGGAGCTGGGCGATACCTCCTACGCCTGGAAGGATTACATCGAGAGCGGCGTTCGCGCCCCCTTCGGCACCGACTGTCCGGTAGAGAACTTTAATCCCATGCGGGGCATCTACTGTGCCGTCACCAGCTGCGATACCAAGGGCAACGGCCCCGCCTGGCCCCATCAGATCCTCTCCCGCCAGCAGGCGCTGTACGGCTACACCGCCGCCGGTGCTTACGGCTCCATGGATGAGAATGTGAAGGGCCGGATCAAGGCCGGTATGTATGCCGACTTCATCACGCTGGATACCGACCTGCTGACCTGCCCGGTGGAGGACATCCTAAAGGCACAGGTCACCCGGACCTATGTGGACGGTCAGTGCGTCTATCAGCGCTGAGCAATTTCCTTCTGTGCATTCGCCGGGGATGAGAGCTGCTTCTCATGCCAGGCGTGCAGATAGCATTTGTAAAAAAGGAAGGTGTGTAACTATGGAAGACAAGAAAATGCAGGCTTTGGAGGCAGAGCTTTCCTCTGAGCAAACGGAATTCAAGCGCGAGATCGGCCTGTTCGGCGGTGTGTCCATTCTGGGCGGCATCATGATCGGCGGCGGTATCTTCTATCTGGGCTCTTATGTTTTGCAGCGTACCGGCTTCAGTCTGGGCTGGGCCATCGTCTGCTGGGTGCTGGGCGGTCTGGTCTCCATGCTGGGCGGTCTGTGTCTGGCCGAGCTGGGCGCTATGATGCCCAAGGCTGGCGGCTTCACCGTTTATCTGAATGCCGCTTTCCATCCCCTGGTGGGCTTCCTGTCCGGCTTCCAGAGCTGGCTGATCGGCTCCCCCGGCTCTCTGTCCGCCGGCGCACTGGCGCTGGTCGCCATCTTTGGCATTGAGGGCACCACCGGCAAGATCATCGCCACCGCCGTGCTGGCCCTGTTCACTCTGATTAATACCTTTGGCGTCAAGCTGGGTTCCAAGGTGTCCAATATCACCATGGTAGCCAAGCTGATCCCCATCGCGATCATCGTGGTCGTGGCATTGTTTATGGGTGATGTGTCGCCCAACATGAGCTTCACCCCCATGGACGGCTCGGTTTCCATCGGCAAGATGCTGAGCATGGTCGGCTTCGCCACCGTGGCCACGCTGTGGGCCTATGAGGGCTGGACCAACCTGAACTATGTTGCTGAGGAAGTCAAGAACCCCAAGAAGAATCTGCCCCTGTCCCTGATCCTGTCCATCGGTGGCATCACCGTGCTGTATGCGCTGTTCAACTTCGCCATTTACCGCGTGATCCCGCAGGCCGAGGTTCGCAGCCTGATCGACGGCGGCGAGCTGTATCTGGGCACCGTGGTGTCCAACCGTCTGCTGGGCGCTGCGGGCGGCATCCTGGTCATCGTGGGTATGGTGATCTCTCAGCTGGGCTCCATTAACAGTATGACGCTGGCCTTTGCCCGCGCCCCCTATGCCATGTCTCAGGAAGGCCACTTCTTCAAGAGCATGGGCGAGCTGGATCCCAAGACCAAGGTTCCCGTCAAGTCCCTGTGGTGCCAGTTTGCCATCTCCACCGCTCTGATCTGGATCCGCAGCCTGGATCAGCTGACCTCTCTGGTGGTTTTCGGCGGAATGCTGTTCAACACGCTGGTTTATGTGGCCGTTCTGGTTCTGCGCAAGAAGATGCCCAATCTGGAGCGTCCCTACAAGGTCTGGGGCGGCGTTGCTACCGTCATCCTGACCATCATCATCAACATCGCC
>CAZDUQ010000147.1:0-3650 GCA_964508665.1 uncultured Oscillospiraceae bacterium
TATATGTCATACTATAACCACGTTCAGCATTAACAGTTATTGGTAAATCCAAGCTTGATAAATCTAGACTAACGCTAGCACCTGCAGAAATTGAGGAAGAAAAAGTTTTTGAAAAATTTAGCGTTTTTTGATATGTTGAAAGTGTTGAATTTTCAATTGTTTTGCTTGTTACACTTGATGCGGTCAGCGTTTTTGTAACATCTCCAAAACCCCCATATGAACAATAACAATATGTAGATTCAACTGGAATATTATAGTACTTTCCTAAGTCACAAACAAAATAATAATAATTATCATCTCTATATGAAACAATATCTTGTTTACTAATAGATTGTTTAGCTTTAATCGTTGTTCTTGCTTTAGATAAATTAATACTTTCTAAAGTAGCACTCTGTTCATTTTCATCATATTTATCATTACTTTTAAACAAATTACATGATGTTAACACTAGACATACAAAAATACTAGTAAATATTATAACAATTCTTTTCTTTTTATTTTTTCCTCTTTCTTATTTATTAAGAATCTTTTATATACTTTTATATACTTTTATATTTTATTGATTGTTTTTATAATCCCATACAACTGGTATATTGTCATCGTTCCAGTCGCTAGCCCATCCAATTGGTTCACTACTTGCTTCACAATAGATTGTTAAACTACTACAATTAGAAAATGCACGATAGCCTATACTTGTTACACTTGATGAAATCTCAATATTTGTTAAGCTAGTGCAACCAAAGAATGCAAAACTTCCTATACTTTTTACACTTGATGGTATTGTTATTTTTGTTACATTATTAAAACCATAAAATTGATATTTACCTACTTCAGTTATAGTATCTGGTATTTCTATTTCCGTTACTTCTTTATATTCTTTATTACTATCTAACATATAGAAATGTTGTGCATAATACATTGGATTAGAAGTATCACTACTAAATTTTATATTACACCAATCTTCTATTGTTCCATTATAATATACATTTGTTAAACTACTACAACCAGAGAATGCAAATCCGCCTATACTTGTTACACTTGATGGTATCTCAATACTTGTTAAACTACTACATTTATAGAATGCAGAATCTCCTATACTTGTACATCCCTCTAATATTATTACTTCTTTTAAACTACTACATTTATAGAATGCATATTTTTCTATACTTGTACAACCTTCTAATATTATTATTTCTTTTAAACTACTACATTTATAGAATGCACCACCTCCTATAGTTGTTACACTTGATGGAATAGTAAAACTTGTATCCTTTTTTCCTATTGCATATTGAATTAATGTTTTTCCATCTTTTGTATATAAATTACCTTCTATAGATTTATAATTTACATTATTTTTATCAACCATTATATTTTCTAAACTACTACAATTATAGAATGCAGAACTTCCTATACTTGTTACACTGGATGGGATCTCAATACTTGTTAAACTACTACAATTATAGAATGCACAACTTCCTATACTTGTTACACTTGATGGTATCTCAATACTTGTTAAACTACTACAACCAGAGAATGCAAAATCTCCTATACTTGTTACACTTGATGGGATTGATACTTTTGTTACATTACCAAATCCATAAAATTGTGAATAACCTATTTCAGTTATAGTATCTGGTATTTCTATTTCTGTTACTTCTTTATATTCTTTATTACTATCTAACATATAGAAATGTTGTGCATACCACATTGGATTAGAAGTAATATCATTAATTGTTATATTACACCAATCTTCTATTGTTCCGTTATAATATACATTTGTTAAACTACTACAACCAGAGAATGCAAATCCGCCTATACTTGTTACACTTGATGGTATCTCAATACTTGTTAAACTACTACATTCTCTAAATGCGGATTCTCCAATATTTGTAATACTCTTAGAGACTATTATTTTTGTTACATTATTAAAACCATAGAATTTATAATTATCTATTGTAGTTATAGTATCTGGTATTTCTATTTCTGTTACTTCTTTATATTCTTTATTACTATCTAACATATAGAAATGTTGTGCATAAGACATTGGATTAGAATATGCATTAGTTAGAGTTATATTGCACCAATCTTGTATTGTTCCATTATAATATACATTTTCTAGACCCCAACAATTAGAGAATGCACCTTCTTCTACAATTATAATGGTATTAGGAATAATTATATTCTTACTGCATTGCATTTGGAATATTTCATAAATGCTTCCATTAATATATTCCGGTAAAGTTGCTGTATCATTCATACCCAAATATGCTACTAATTGATATTTATAATTTGAATCGTATCTAAATAAGAAGTCATCTAATGTTTCAATATATGTATATTTATTATTATCTTTATAAGTTATGCTTCCGTCTTTATTAACTAACTTATACGCATAATACGCAATACAGCCATTATCAGTACTTCCTATAGTTAATTTTAAATTAGAATTATTAGTAATACTGACTAAACTACTACAACTAAAAAATGCAGAACCTCCTATGCTTGTTACACTTGATGGAATTGTTATATTTTTTAAGCGTGTACAATTAGAAAATGCACAATTTCCTATACTTGTCACACTTGATGGAATGCTTATTTTAGTTACATTATTAAATCCAAAAAATTGATAATTACCGATTTCAGTTATAGTATCTGGTATTTCTATTTCTGTTACTTCTTTATATTCTTTATTACTATCTAACATATAGAAATGTTGTGCATTATACATTGGATTAGAATCTGCATTAGTTAGAGTTATATTGCACCAATCTTCTATTGTTCCATCGTAATATACACTCTTTACGTTAGATGTAAAAGTATACAACATAAAATTGGTTTGTCTACTTATAGTTATTGCCTCATCTTTAATATTTTGAGGTCTAATAAATATTAAATATGGATTTTTATCATTTCCTAAATAATATCCTTTTTTATATTCATTATAAATCAAACTACTGCATCCACTAAATACTTTTTGATTTAAATATTTTATACTATCTGGTATTTCTATATATTTAAGCGTAGTACAATCAGAAAAAGCATCATCATTGATTTTATATACGGGTAAACCATTATAACTTTCTGGAATAATAACTTTTTCTACATTATTTGTGTTATTCAATCCCACTAATGAATAATATTTATTATTAATAAGTTCAAATTGTAAATTTGAAAGTTCAGCAAGATGACAATAACTACATACTTGATTTACATAATTATGACCGCTATAATCAGTTTTTTCTTCAATTAATACTTCATGGCATACACTACATTCTTTATGCTTACTTCCTTCTTTTAAACAGGTTGCATTAACATCTATTATCCAATCAGATTCTTTATGCCCTGAAGCTTTTATTTTTTCATATGTTGTATAACTACAATTTTTACATGTATCGTATGGCTTATAGCCATCTTCTTCACATGTTGCTTCTTTTCCTTCATGATGTTCTATATCATGATTTAATTTTTGAATTGTTTCTTCAATTAGAACTTCATGACATACACTACATTCTTTATGCTTACTTCCTTCTTTTAAGCATGTTGCATTAACATCTATTATCCAATTTGATTCTTTATGTCCTGAAGCTTTTATTTCTTCATATGTTGTATAACTACAATTTTTACATGTATCATATGGTTTATATCCATCT
>CAZDUQ010000148.1:0-3649 GCA_964508665.1 uncultured Oscillospiraceae bacterium
GTCAAAATGGGGCCTTATGTCCTGCCGCCCGACCTGCCCCCGGGGGAATGGGTGGTTTTGCCGCCGCCGGAAGGGGAATTTTCCGCCGAAAACGATTGACAAACGGCGAAAGAAGGGCTATCCTAAAATCGTACAGATATGCCCTCCGCGTTCCGCGACAGGCCGTCTTTGTCAAAACGAGAGAAAAGAGGAGAATATCCATGAAGAAGTTTTCCGTCAAGACCATCGTCGCCATCGGTATTGGTGCCGCGCTGTTCTTTGTTCTGGGCCGGTTCGTTTCCATTCCCAGCCCCGTGCCCAATACCAATATCTCCGTGCAGTATGGTCTTTTGGCCTTTATGGCCGTGGTCTACGGCCCGGCGGCCGGTCTGCTGATCGGCCTGATCGGCCACGCCCTGATCGATATGAGCTTCGGCTACGGCATCTGGTGGAGCTGGGTCATCGCCTCCGCCGTGTTCGGTCTGCTGATGGGTCTGGCCGGCAATTCCCGCCGGCTGAAGGGCCGTCTCGGCCGGGAGTCCATCCTGCCCTTTAATGTCTGCCAGGTGATCGCCCATGTGATCTGCTGGGGCGTGGTGGCCCCCGTGCTGGATATCGCCATTTATCAGGAGCCGCTGGAGAAGCTGTTTGCCCAGGGCCTGATGGCCGGTGTGGCCAATGCCGTCACCACCGCCATCGTGGGCACCCTGTTGTGCGTGGCCTATGCCGCCTCCAAGCCCAAGGACGGCAGCCTGTCCAAGGAAGACTGACCGTTTTATTTATCCACATACACAAGGGCAGGCCCGGGCCTGCCCTTGCTTTTAGGAGGGATCCCCTTTGGAACAGGACGCCATCATTTCCTTTGAACACTTTACCTTTCAATACAACGCCCAGGCCGAACCCACCCTGTACGATATCAATTTGCAGATCCGCCGGGGAGAGCGTGTGCTCATCGCCGGTCCCTCCGGCTGCGGAAAGTCCACCCTGGCCCACTGCATCAACGGCCTGATCCCCGCCTCCTATGAGGGAAAGATCACCGGCAGCCTGAAGGTCAGCGGAAAAGAGAGCCGGGAGCTGGGCCTGTTCGGCCTGAGCCGCATCGTGGGAACTGTTTTGCAGGATACCGATGGCCAGTTCATCGGGATGACGGTGGCCGAGGACATCGCCTTCGCCCCCGAAAACGACTGCGTCCCGGTGGAGGAGCTGCACCGACGGGTGCAGCAGGCGGCAGAGCTGGTGGGGGTGGAGTCGGTGCTGAGCCATGCCCCCCATGAGATCTCCGGCGGGCAGAAGCAGCGGGTCAGCCTGGCGGGCGTCATGGTCAATCCGGTGGATGTGCTGCTGTTTGATGAGCCGCTGGCCAATCTGGATCCCGCCACCGGCAAGCAGACCATCCGACTGATCGATGACATCCAGCAGCGCACCGGCTGCGCCGTGATTATCATCGAGCACCGGCTGGAGGATGTGCTCTACCGCCCGGTGAATCGGGTGGTGCTGATGGACGAGGGCCGCATCTGCTACGACGGCAGCCCCGATGTTCTGCTGTGCGGCAGCCTGCTGGAGGAAAAGGGCATCCGGGAGCCGCTGTATATCACTGCCCTGAAATATGCCGGGGTGGCCCTGACACCCGAAATGCACCCCGCCTTTTTGCCGGAGCTGACCCTTTCGGAGGAGCAGAAGGCGCAGGTGCGGGAATGGTTCCGCCGCCAGCCCCCGCCGCCGGAGGAGCCCTCCCGGCCCGTCCTGCTGGAGGCCAGGGAGCTGGATTTCACCTATGACAAAGGCCACCGGGCCCTGCGGGGCGTCAGCCTGACTATCCGCAAGGGAGAGATGCTTTCGGTGGTGGGCACCAACGGCGCGGGCAAGTCCACCTTTTCCAAGGTGCTGTGCGGCTTTGAGCAGGCCCAGAAGGGCACCCTGCTGCTGAACGGGCAGGATCTTACCGCCCTGAGCATCAAGGAGCGGGCCGACCGCATCGGCTATGTGATGCAGAACCCCAACCAGATGCTGTGCGAGATCGGCATCTTTGACGAGGTGGCCCTGGGTCTGCGCAACCGGGGCATACCGGAGGATGAGGTCAGGGCCCGGGTGGAGGAGACGCTGCGCATCTGCGGGCTGTATCCCTTCCGCAAGTGGCCGGTGTCCGCCCTGAGCTACGGTCAGAAAAAGCGGGTGACCATCGCCGCCATTCTGGCCCTCCGGCCAGAGATCATCCTGCTGGATGAGCCCACCGCCGGGCAGGATTTTGCCCATTATACCGAGATCATGGAGTTTTTGCGGGAGCTCAACCGCCAGGGGGTCACCGTGGTGCTCATCACCCATGATATGCACCTGATGCTGGAATACACCCCCCGGGCGGTGGTGTTCCATCAGGGAGAGGTGGTGGCCGACCGCCCCGCGGCGGCGGTGCTCAATGACCCGGCGCTGGTGGCCCGGGCCAATCTGAAGGAAACCTCTCTGTATCATCTGTCAGCCCTGTGCGGCATCGATCAGGCGGAGGCATTCACCCGCCGCTTTATCATCTGGGATCAGGAGGTGCGGCACAAATGACCAATCTGTTCAATTATATCCATCGCTCCTCCCCCATCCACCGGATGACCGGAGCCTCCAAGCTGGTGTGCCTGCTGCTGTGGACGCTGGCCGCCATGAGCAGCTTTTATACCCCCCTGCTGGCGGTGCTGACGGTGGGCGCCGTGCTGCTGTTCCGTCTCTCACGCATCGGCCTGCGGGATATCCGCTTCATGCTGGGGATCACCTTTGCCTTTATGGTGCTGAACAACCTGCTGATCTACCTGTTCACCCCGGAGCACGGTGTCAGCCTTTACGGCAGCCGCACCGTGCTGCTGGAGCTGGCGGGACGGTATACCGTAACGTCGGAACAGCTGTTTTATCACCTGAATGTGGTGCTGAAGTACACCTGCACCATTCCCATCGTGCTCCTGTTTGTCTGCACCACCGATCCCTCGGAGTTCGCCGCCTCGCTGAACCGCATCGGCGTCAGCTACCGCATCGGCTACGCGGTGGCGCTGGCCATGCGCTATATCCCGGATGTCCAGCGGGAATACCGGGAGATCTCTCAGGCGCAGCAGGCCCGGGGCGTGGAGATGAGCAAAAAGGCCGGACTGATCCGGCGGCTGAAAAGCGCGGCCCACATTCTCATCCCGCTGGTCATGTCCAGTCTGGAGCGCATCGATGTGATCTCCAACGCCATGGAGCTGCGGGGCTTCGGCAAGGGAAAAAAGCGCACCTGGTACGCCGACCGGCCATTTTCCCGGCTGGATGTGGCCGCCATGGCGGTGTGCGGGGTGCTGATGCTGGTTTCGCTGGCGCTGACGGTGGTCAACGGGAGCCGCTTCTTTAATCCCTTCCTTTCGTAAAGCTGCCGCCCCTGCCCCGCGCATCCGTCCTCCTGGGGGAGAGAAAGCCTAAAAGTACCGAAACAGGGCGACAAAAAGGCCCGGTATCACCAAAGTGATACCGGGCCTTTCCCGTTTTGTTTACAGCTTCTCAAAGGGCAGGTCGGTGACCCGGGTGCCGGTCATGGTCAGGCCGGTGACCTGTCCCGCGGCGTTACGCACAAAGCGCACAAAGCAGCTGCGGGCATATTCGGTGACAAAGCTGCCGTCGTCCACCGGATGCAGCGGCGTGCTTCCCCGGCGCAGCTGCTCCA
>CAZDUQ010000149.1:0-3591 GCA_964508665.1 uncultured Oscillospiraceae bacterium
CGGATCTCGCCCTTGTGCATGACGATGATCTTGTCACAGTTCTGGATGGTGGACAGCCGGTGGGCCACGATGATGGTGGAGCGTCCCTCCATCAGCTTGCCCAGGGCGTCCTGGATCAGGGCCTCGGTCTCGGTGTCGATGTTGGCGGTGGCTTCGTCCAGAATGAGCACCGAGGGCTGGAAGGCCAGCGTCCGAGCAAAGGACAGCAGTTGCCGCTGACCGGCGGAGAAGGCCGCGCCCCGCTCGATGACCTGGTGGTCATAGCCGCCCTCCAGCTGAGAGATGAAGTCGTGGGCGTTCACATATTTGGCGGCCTCCACCACGGCCTCGTCGGAGATGGAGGTGTCGTTCAGGCGGATGTTGCTCTTGATATCGCCGGCGAACAGGAACACATCCTGCAGCATCTGGCCGATGTTGCGCCGCAGGTCGGCCACGCAGATCTTGCGCACGTCCACGCCGTCGATGAGGATCTGGCCCTTCTGGATGTCAAAATACCGGCAGATCAGGTTCTGGATGGTGGTCTTGCCCGCGCCGGTGGCGCCAACAAAGGCCACCCGCTGACCGGGCTCCATGGTGAAGGACACATCCTTCAGCACCCATTCCTCATCCCGGTAGGCAAACCAGACGTTTTTGAACTCGATGCGGCCCTCAAAATGATCCATGTGGACGGCATCGGGGGCGTCGGTGATCTCCGGCTGGGTGTCCAGCAGCCAGAACATCCGCTCGGCGGCGGCGGCGGCCGACTGGATCACGTTGAAGTTTTCGGCGATCTCCTGAATGGGCTGGAAGAATTTTGTGATGTAGCGCTGGAAGGCCAGCAGGGTGCCGATGGACACCGCCCCGGCCATAGCCAGCTGTCCGCCGTAGGCCAGCAGGATGGCCATGCTGGCGATGTTCAGCACATAGGAGATGGGGCTGTAGATGGCGTGGCACATCAGCTGCTTCAGGTGGGCCTTGCGCAGATGCTCGCTCTGCTCCTCAAACTCCCGCTGGGTGTCCTTTTCGGCGGTGAAGATCTGCACCACCTTCATACCGGAGACGTGCTCGGCCACAAAGGCGTTGAGCTCGGAGACCTTGGCGCGGATGGCGCGGTACATCTTGCGGGTGATCTTGGTGAAGAAGAAGGTGGACACCACCGTGATGGGGATGACGGTGAAGATGGCCAGCGACAGGCCCACATGGTAGCCCAGCATGGCCCGCATCACACCGATCAGAGTGAAGACGCTCTGCACCAGGGTGACGATCACCGAGGTGAACATCTCCAGCACGGTCTCGCAGTCGTTGGTGACGCGGGTCACCAGGCGGCCGATGGGGTTATCGTTGAAAAAGCCGATGTGCAGGGTGGTCAGGTGATCGAAGATATCGGTGCGCATATTGTAGACGATCTTCTGCCCCACCACAGACAGCATGGCGGTCTGGAGATAGGTCAGGGCAAAGATGGCCAGCACCGACAGCAGGTACTTCCCGCCCAGCAGCAGGATGCCATTCAGGTCGTTCTGCCGGACGGCCTCATCCACGGCAGCGGGCAGCCCATCGGCCTGGACATATTTCCCCAGAAAGTCATCGGTTGCCTGGGCGATGAGCTTGGGATGCCACAGCTCCAGCTCCACGGTGGCCACAATGATGGCCAGAACCAGAAGGAACCAGCCGATGTAGGGGATGGCGTAGCGGAGGAGACGGCGCACGATGTGGCGGTTCGCCACCGCGTTATCCTGTTTCACGCTCATAACGCATACTCCTCCTTTTTCATTTTCTCCAGCAGCTGGCGGTTGTACATATCGGCGTAGATGCCGTTTTTCTCCAGCAGCTCCTGATGGGTGCCGCATTCGGCGATGGTGCCCTCGTCGATGACGATGATCTTGTCGGCGTCCTGCAGGGTGGAGATGCGGTGGGCGATGAGGATGTTGGTCTTGCCCTGACGGGTCTCCCGCAGATGCTGGAGGATCTTTTCCTCGGTGTCGGTATCCACGGCGGAGACCGAGTCATCCAGAATGAGGATCTCGGGATCCAGAATCAGCGCCCGGGCGATGGAGATGCGCTGCTTCTGTCCGCCGGACAGAGACACGCCCCGCTCACCCACCATGGTGTCATAGCCTTGGGCGAAATCCACGATGTTGTCGTGGACGCAGGCGGCCTTTGCCGCCTCCTCGATCTCCTCCTGCGTTTTGGAACGGTCGCCGAAGCGGATATTTTCCGAAATGGTGTCGGAGAACAGGAAGTTATCCTGAGGCACATAGCCGCAGGTCTGACGCAGCTGCTCCAGCGGGATGTGGTGGATCTCCCGTCCGCCGATAAACAGCTGGCCCTCGTCGGACTCGAACACCCGCATCAGCAGGTTCACCAGCGTGGTCTTGCCGCAGCCGGTGCGGCCCACAATGCCCAGTGTCTGCCCCTTTTCCAGCTTGAAGGATACATCCTTCAGCACGGGCTCCTGCTGGCCGGGATAGGCAAAGGTCAGGCCGCGGGCCTCCACGGTGCCGGAAACGGGGCCCTCGTCCCGGGCCTGAGGCCAATCCTGAATGTCAGGTTGGGCGTCCAGCACATTCTCCAGACGGAGCATGGCGGCAGAGCCGCGGGTGAGGATGTTGATGATGCGGCCGATGGCGGCCATGGGCCACATCAGATTGTTCAGGAACATGATAAAGCTGCTGAAATCGCCCACGGTGATGGTGCCCTGAATGGCGATGTAGCCGCCGTAGCCGATGGCCAGCGCCATGCTCAGGCCGGTGACCGCCCGCATGAAGGGGAACATGAAGGCCTGAATTTTTGCTTCCTTCACGTTGGCGTCGCAGGCGATCTTGTTGACCTTCTCAAAGTTTTCCCGTTCGGCGGATTCCTGAACGAAGGCCTTGATGACCTTCATGCCGCCCAGCTTTTCGTTAACGAAGTCGGACAGGTCGGAAAAGGCCTGCTGCCGGGCGGTGAAGCGCCGGTGCAGCTCGCCGCCCACAAAGGTGGTGGTGATGGCCACCAGCACCATGGGGATAAAGGCCATCAGGGTCAGCAGGGGGTCGATCTGGGTGACCATTTTATACAGGGTGCTGGCGCCGATGGCCACGGAGTCCAGTCCCATCATGACGGTGACGGCAAAGACCATGCGCACAGCCTCAATATCCGAGCTGATATAGGCCATGATCTCGCCGGCCTTGTGCTCATGAAAATAGCTGGCGGACAGGGTCTGCAGGTGGCTGTACAGGTCGTTGCGCATATCCCGCTCGATCTTGCGGGCAGAGCCGAAGATGAACCAGCGCCAGATGATGCGTCCCAAAAAGACGATAACGGCGATGATACCCAGACGGATCACCGGCTGTAAGATCATCCCGGCGGTAAAGTCGCCCAGGGCCACCTGGTCGATGGTATCGCCCACCACCAGCGGCACCTCGGTCTGCAAAACATCGATGATTACCAGAACCAGGATACCGATGAGATAGCTCCATTTGTACCTGCCAAAAAACTTCCGGGCGTATTTGCTTTTGAAGATCCCCAGAACACGCCCGCGTTTGGGGGTCTGCGCTTGCTGCTCGTTTTCTTTCAAAATCGCGCCTCCTTTTTGGTGTTTCCTGCAATTTTGACGGTAAATGCGTCTGATTT
>CAZDUQ010000150.1:0-3549 GCA_964508665.1 uncultured Oscillospiraceae bacterium
AAAGTTTATTGCTGTAAACTTTGCTTAAAGACTACAGTTGTAAACTTTGGAGGTGCCCCATGACAGACCATTATGACAACAGCGGGATCCAGGATGCCGAGCTGGCGGTCTTACAGGCCCTGTGGGATGAAGGCGCGCCCCTGCCCCTGAGCGTCCTGCTGGAGCGGCTGCACGCCAGCCGCGGCTGGGCCGATTCCACCGTCAAGACCCTGCTGCGCCGCCTGCAACAGAAGGGGGCCGTCACGCTGCCCCAGCGGGGCGTTTATCAGGCATCCATTGACCGTGACCGCTACCGGGGTGCAGCCAACGGCAGTTTTTTGCAAAAGCTGTACCACGGCAGCGCCAAAACGCTGGTAGCCTCGCTGGTGGACGAAGGGCGGCTCACCGCCCAGGACATTGCCGAGCTTACCGCTATGTTCCGAAAGGAGGAGCCTCATGACTGACCTGATGCGCATCGTTTTGATCCTTTCCGCCAGCGGCACCGCACTGGCACTGGCGCTGGCCGCTCTGCGCCGTCTGCTGCGGAACCGGCTGCCCAAAGCGGTGTTTTATTATCTGTGGCTGCTGGTGCTGCTGCGTCTGGTCGTCCCGGCGGCCCTGCCGGTGTCTCTGCCGCAGTTCTCACTGACCACCCTGCCCGCAGAGGAACAGGCCGACCGCACCCTTCCTTCCTCACCCACCACCGTTCCCGCCGTGGATGCCAGCCAGCCCGTCCCCGAGGATCTGGTGTTCAGCTACACCCCCGATGCCGTCATCACCGGCAGCGGACTGCCCCTGCAATCCCAGCTGACTGGCAAAACTCCCTGGTACGAGACGGCATGGCAGTGGCTGTGCGCCCACTTTGTGCCTGTCTGGCTTACCGGCGCGGCGCTGCATTTCCTGTGGTTCCTGGTGAGTTCTCTGCATTATCGCCGCAGGCTGCTGCGGGACAGCGTCCCCCTTCCGGAGCACGAGCAGGCGATGTTTGACGAGCTTCGGGCGGGCCGCCGTGTGACGGCGCTGCGCAGTCCGCTGGTCCAAACGCCGCTGCTGGTAGGTCTGCTGCGCCCCCGGATCTTTCTGCCCGAAACGACCGTGTCTACCCGGGAGCTGGAGTGCATCCTGCGCCACGAGCTGACCCATCTTTCCCGCCGCGACCTGCTGTATAAGTGGTTCGCCCTAGCGGCGACCTCCTTCCACTGGTTCAACCCGCTGATGCCCTGGCTGCGCCGGGAGCTCTCCCGCAGCTGCGAGCTTGCCTGCGACGAGGCGGTCATCCGCGCCATGGACGAGGAGCATCGGCGGCAATACGGCGAAACCCTGCTGACCATGGCCGCTGCCCGGACGCTGCCCCGTGGCGTCCCGGCCACCATGCTGTGCGAGGAAAAGCGCCAGCTGAAGGAGCGGCTGCAGGGCATCCTTCGGCACAAAAAGCTCACGGCGGTCATCGTCCTGCTCTCCCTGCTGCTGGCTCTTCTGGTGGCAGGCTGCGCCGCCGTGCTTGGCCCCCAATGGGATGAGGAAGCGGAAGCCCCGGCCGTCACCGGCCCGCTGACCGAAGAACAGCAGGCCTCCGTGCTGGAAGCCATCGAGGCGTGGGCCGCCGACAATGTGACCTATGAGGGCACCCGTCAGCTGACCTATCACGCGCCCACCGGTCACCCCGAGACGCTGGGCTTCTTTGCCGACATCGGCGATACCTGGCTGTTCGATCTGTCCGACAACACCGTCCGCGCCATCGACGGCACCTATCCCGATACCGCCGACGCAGGCTATGTGCAACTGATCGTCAGCCGGGACGATGATGCACAATTCCTGATCTCCTTTTACCTGACGAATGGTTCGCGGGGCCGGGACGGCGACCCCATCGCGGCGCTGACCCAGCTGGCGGAGCAGTATCCCGCCGCCAAAACCGGCGACCTCACCTGGAATGAACAGGACGGCCGTCCGGCCTATGTGGTGTGCTATTTCCGGCAGGACGGACAGGAATATTCCTTCCAGTACAGCGACATCTGCGGCTTTTGGGACGCACAGCCCCGGGAGACAGACAGCGGCCGCTCCACGGCCGTGGCCCTGACCGACCTGCCCCGTACCATAGCCGCCATCACCGACTGGCAGCGCACCCATGCCGAAAGCCCCGATGACCGGCACTTTCATATGACGCTGAACGCCTCCGCCCTTCAGGCAACGGTCAACCGCACCTGGGAGAGCCGCCTGTTCTGCGATCTTTCCACCGGAGAGATCCGGGAGGGCGCGCCCGACGAGACCGGGCAAAACCTCTGCGCCTCCGTCTCTCTGCTGCAATGCGAAGAACCCGATGCCCGCGTCTGGCTGCTGGAAAGCAGCGGCACTGCCTCCGTCACGGCAGCCGATCTGGCCGACAGAACCTATGTTTATTCTTATGAATATGCCCTGTCGTCCTCGTCCTCCGCTGCCGTGCTCCCCTTCCAGATCAGGCTGCTGGCGGACGGCACCTTTCAGTATATGGAAAATCTTGCGTTGAGCTGGATGGGTACCGGCGTCTGGACGCTGGATGGCGACATCGTGACACTCTTTGAAACTGATGCCGCCCGTGCCTTCCGCTTCCGGGCAGAGGGAGATGCGCTCTATTATCTGGCGGGGCGCTCTGACCAGTTTACCAATGTGGAGTTGCCCGACGGCGCGGCCTTTTACGCCCAAACCGCCAAAAAGCCGGAGGCCGCCCCGACAACGCCCCTTTACACCAAGGTAAAGGCGCTGATGGAGCAGGAGTTTCATCGGGTCTACGACCCCTATTACGACATCCTGTCGCTGGAGCTGTCCGACTGGCAGGAGTCCGACGGCGAGGCTACCTTCACCTGCACCATGACCTGGCAGCAGTACGAGCGGGATGTGACCCAGGTGGCCTGGCTGAAGCAGTACGAGGGCACCGACAGCTACGAGACCATGTGCCGGGAGCATCTGGCACAGCAGACGGTCAACTTCCTTCTGCGGGTGACCGGGCAGGGCGGGGCGCTGACGCTATACGCCAACGAATCGGTCGTGGGCGATCCGGTCTGGACAGAGTGCCGGGTGGATGATTTCATCCTCGAGAGTGCCTCCCAGCGGATGTACGTCGCTTACGGCCACCTGCTGTGGGATGTTTACGACCGGGGGCTGCTGCCAGACGGCACGGAGCTGGCAGTCGTCGGCGAGCCGGGAAACAGCCGCTTCGCCCTGGCCGATGTAGACGGTGACGGCAGCACGGAGCTGGTTCTGCAATGGGATGAGGGCGCGGAGGCCGATCGTCTGCTGGCGGTCTATGGCTGGCGGGACGGATACCTGTACGAGCAGGGCCGCTTTTCCCTTCAGGTACACTTTTATGAAAACGGTGCGCTGGAGGCCGACTGGAGCCATGACCAGAGCCCCTCCATCGAGGGCTTCTGGCCCTATGATGCCTACGCCTACGACGCGGCATCCGACTGCTGGCAGCGTGTTGGCAGCGCCGACAGCAACGGCCAGCGCTACTATCTGCTGCCCGCTGACTGGAACGGCACCTACAGCGAGGATCTGCTGGTAGACGAAACCGACTATCTGGTCTGGCGCAAAAGC
>CAZDUQ010000151.1:0-3520 GCA_964508665.1 uncultured Oscillospiraceae bacterium
TCCTCCATTTCCCAGGGCCAGGGGGCCTCTGTCCACTGCCAGCAGCCGCAGCCGGCGGCCTGATCCTGACGCAGCGGGCCGTATTGGGCGGTGTATTCCTCCATCGCCTGTGCATAGGCATGCCGGGCCTGCTGAAACTTAGCCAGTCCGGCGGGACAGGTGGGGTGGGTATCCAGATATAAAGCCAGCTCCTGCACTACGAAGGCGCTCTCATTCACGGCCTGAAGGGCCTCACATTTTCCGGGTGTCAGCATGCGTTCACCTCACAAAAGGGCAGATCCAGCTGGGGAAACAGCGTCCCCCGGCAAAGTGCCTTGCAGGGAACATAGGTGTCGCCCCAGGACTGGATGGGCACATAAGCCATGGCCAGGGGAAGCTCCTGCAGCTCTCGGTTGAACTCGGTCAGCTGTACGGGGATGCAGGGCTGGAAAGACGGCCGTCCGCAGCGGGCTTGTGCGGAACGCGGCCGGGTAACGGTACGGGTCAAGGGAAAAACACTCCTCTCATTCAGGATGGTGTTCCAGTCTATGCGGCCTCACAGCAGTTTGACATACTCCCGGGCGGCATATCCGGTGAGACTGCCGTAACGCACCACGAACCAGCCCTCCAGCGTCCCCGCCACCGTCAGCGCGCTGCCGTTGGGCGCGGAGGCCAGGATCGTGCTGTGGAGAGAGGGGCGAGCACGGATGTTCAGCGTGCCGGAGGCGACGCGCACTTGGGCGGGCTGAGGGGCCTGGGGAAGGGCCAGCGGCAGGGCAAAGAACTCCACGATACCGGAGGCGATGGCCCGCGCGGCGGCGGGCCGGTCGCTTTGGATCCAGTTGGCATCGCTGACATTGTCATGATAGCCCAGCTCCAGAAGCACGGCGGGCGCCCGGGTGCGACTGACCTCACCCAGCGTTTCTGTGGAAACCGCACGGACACTCTGCGGCAGGGGATAGACCTCCCGCAGCTGACGGACGAACAGGTCGGCCGCCCGGCGGCTGTTCTGGCTGTAGCGATAATAATAGACATCCACGCCCCGCATCGCGCCGTATTGGCCCTCCGGCGCGGCGTTGGAGTGCAGCGCCACATACAGGCCGTAGCTGCCTGCGTTGGCCTGGCGGATGGCTGCCGCCGCCGTGAGGGCGGGATCGTTGCGGGTATAGGCAATGCCGCTGGCATCCAGGTATGGGATCACCTGATCGCACAGCAAATTCATGGATTGTTCTTCCGTACCGCCGGTTACATAATAGTTGCCCTCCTGCGTGGAGGGGCTGAGATAGACACGGGGCATAGGCGTTTCTCCTTTGCAGTTTCTTGCCCCATCCTATGCGGAAAACGGCGGCTTTGTCTCTGAAAAAAGAAAAGCAGACAGCACGGAACTGTCTGCAAAAAGGGCAGAAAGGGCGTATTACCGGGGCGGGTGGAGCTCCTGGGCATGAATGCACAGAAGATCGGTGCATTGGGCGCATTTCAACGCCTGATTGGTCTCCTGATCAAAGCGCTCCGGATGGAAAAAAGCGGTCAGCTCCCAGGCCAGAAAGACCAGTACGGCCAGAACCACCAGACTGAGACAGTAAAAGCCGCCCACAAAGATCAGCGGGGAAAACATCATCAGATGATCCCAGTCAAAAATGCGACAGGTGGTGCAACAGCGGTTTTTCATGATAAAATGCCGGAACGGGCACCAGAACAGCACGCAGATCAGGTCACAGACATAAAAGAAACAGGTGAGCCAGAACAGCTCCAGATCACCGAGGAGCTTTTTGGCATGCAGGATGCCCAGCGCCGCCACAAGTGTTGCCCACAACAGCAGCACACAATAGGCCCGCCGGGTGGCGGCGGTCATGCGCTTCCGCAGGGCTGCGGGGGAAACGGGCAGATGCGCGGCACGAAAGAAGTTATGAAAGGATTTCAGCGAGCCCAGCGACAGCATGGAGCGGGTGGGAGGCACCAGCTGCGCCAGCATATCGCCCATCCAAACCAGCCACAGCAGGTGCAGCAGTGAGGGGGACGACCAGAACCCGCCGCCCTGCAACACAGCAAACTGCCCGGGAGCCGCCAGCATCAGCACACTGACCGTCAGCAGTGCCAGACAGCGGAATACAAAGCGCCCCATATAGAGCTTACGCATGGCAGACAAGTCCATCACTCCACTCGACATCATAAAACAAAAGATTTAAGACTATTTTATGCTTTTTTTAGGGAATGTCAAGCGGTGAGATATCGGAAATCGTCAAAACAAAGGGGCTGCCGTCTTCCTGCGCTGTGGCATAGGCAATGCAGGCGGAGACGCGGGCCACAGGCACGGCGCACACAGCGCCGTCCTGTCGGACAAACAGCATCCGGGAGGCGGAGACTGTGAGACAACCGTCGTCCAGGCCGAAAACCGCGTTCTGGTAGAGGGCGGCCTGCGGATCATTGGACTCCGCGAGAAGGGCGCCGCTCTGAACCAACGCTGCGCGATCCAGCGTCAGCCAGACGGTATTGTCCCGCAAGGTCATGAGGTCAAGTCGGTTGGGATCATCGGCCCATTCGGCAAAGTTCAGATCCAGGTAATAGCTCAGGTCGCTCTGCGTCAGCAGGGCGATCTGCCAGTCATAAGCGCCTGTCGGCGAGCAGACATAAAGGCTCTGGCCGTCCTCGCCGGAGCACAGGATCAGCAGCTCCTCAGAGCCGTCTCCGTCCGGATCCAGCTGGCTGAGAAAGAAGGGCTCGTCCGCATTCCAAAGCGGCAGCTCGAAGCTCAGACCGTTCCACAGAAGCAGATATTCCGTGCAGGAATCGTTGGTGTAAAGCCAGATATCTTTACTGGTATCCGCGATGGAAAGCGTCCATCCGAGAGCCGAATCGCCCACCGTCTGCGGCAGCCGATACAGGCTCTGGGTGTCCTGGGGAATGTCCAGCAGATGATAGATCAGCCCGCGCACCGAGGCCAGCGAGACACGATCCGCCCCGGCCCGGCGGCACAGACCAAGCGCGGGGTCATATAGGACCAGCGCGGTCTCGCTCAGGGTCAGCTCCACGGCGTCTCCGTCACGGGAGTACAGACGGATCTCGGGAAGACCTTCGTCTGCCACCGCGGTTCGACCCAGCTCTGTGATGTCGGAAAAGGTCAGCGTGTACAAGCGGGAACGCAGTTCCAGGCAGGCATCGGTGTCCGGAGTCAGAGAATGGCCGTCGGCAGAGATCTCCATCTCACGGGAAAGGACGAACCCATCGGGCAGCAGGTCATACAGGGAGATGGCGGCAGATTCCTGGGCGGGAGCTTCGTCGGCCGGCAGCGCATCGGTGCTCAGACTCAGAGTCACGGCCAGTGCCAGCAGCGCCGCGAAAACCGACAGCCACCGCCAGGGCGGCCGATACTTCAACACCCCGCGGATGCGGTCTTTGACCCAGCTTTCACTGAAAGCAACGGTCATTACCTGACGCAGCTGCCGTTTGGTGGAAAAGATCAGGAGCGCCTCGCCATAGTCGGCCTTGCGATCTTCGCCCAGCTGCCGCAGCACGTCCTGATCACAGGCTTCCTCCATGGTAT
>CAZDUQ010000152.1:0-3442 GCA_964508665.1 uncultured Oscillospiraceae bacterium
TCAGCTCGGCGGTACGCTTTTTTGCAGTTTGTTTATTCAGAGAGGTGAACGTGATTTACAGAACGGGTGTCCAGGCCAGCTCCATGATCTCATCCACATCGTCCATGCTGGTGATCAGGCCCAGACGGACATAGCGCTGGATGAAGTCCTTCAGCGTTTCGGCGGTGAAGTCGTCAGAGAGGCCGAACTGCAGGGAGGTGTTGATCATGATGTTCATCTCATAGTTGCCGCCGTTCCAGCCCATATCCATCAGAACCTGGGTGGCATCCGCAGGGTTATCCCGCATCCAGGCGTGGGCCTTCTGGACGGCCTGGACGATCTTCTTGGAGATGGTGGGATTTTCCTTGACAAAGGTGCCGTTCATGGCGACGATGCAGCAGACGCGGTTGGCAAAATCGCTGTCCAGCTGGGAACGGATGCACTTCAGGGTGCCGTCCTTGACCATGGCGTAGGCATAGGTATCGCTCAGCAGGGCGGCAGAGATCTCGCCGTTCTGCATGGCGGCCACGCAGGCATCGGAGGAAACCTGCACCAGCTCCACATCCTCCTGAGGATTGATGTCATCGGCATCCAGCAGCAGGCTGGTGATGTTGTAGTCGGAAGCGCCGATACCGTTGGGAACGGAGATCTGGGTGCCCTTCAGATCCTCGGTGGTGTTGTACTTGCTGTCAGCCAGCACGTACAGGGACTTGCAGCCGATGTGGGCGCCGCCAACGAAGGTGATGTCCACTCCGTTGGTGATGGGTACCAGCATCTTAGCCAGCATACCGGTGGCGATCTCCACCTGACCGGTGCCCAGCGCCTCGATGTCGCTGCTGCCCTTATAGCCCTCGGCAGTCAAGCCGGCCTCGGTAAAGTAGCCCAGATGATCTGCCATAGTGGGGCCGGAGGTGCAGCCGTCGGACATGAAATAATGGATGGTCTGGCCGTAGGCAGGCTCCTTCTTCATGGCCTCCAGTTCTGCATCGGTGGGGGTCAGGTCCATGTCGGCCATATCGATGGCGCGGCCTTCCACATCGATGGGGGTGAACAGGGCCTCCCAGTTGCCGGAGGCGGAGGCTTCCGCAGCGTCCAGATGCACGCTGGACTGGTTGACTTCCACATCCTCCACCGTGCCCATTTCGATCTGGCCATCGTTGTTCAGGTCGCCGGCCAGCTGGCCGCCTTCGTCATCGCTGCCGCAGGCCGCCAGGGCCAGCAGCAGGGAAAGCGCCAGCAGCAGGGAAAAGATCTTTTTCATGCTCATGTGTTTTCCTCTTCTTTCTTCAAAAAATAACTATTTCAAATGCGCGAAGCATTGAAAATCAGGTCTCAGCCGTTTTTGCCGGCCAGATGCAGCTTGTTCAGGATATCGTTTCGGTAGGCGATGAAGGCCTGCGAGGAGCGATCCCGGGGGAAAGCCTCCGGGATGGGGATGTCGGCGATGATCCGGCCGGGGTTGGCCTCCATCACCAGGACGCGGGTGCCCATGTAAATGGCCTCATCCACATCGTGGGTCACCATGAGGGCCAGCTGCTCCCGCTCCTGCCAGATCTTCAGGATCTCATCCTGCATATTCATGCGGGTGAAGGCATCCAGCGCACCCAGAGGCTCATCCAGCAGCAGGATATCCGGCTCGTTGATGAGGGAGCGCACCAGCGCCACCCGCTGAGCCATACCGCCGGACAGCTGCCCGGGGTAGTCGTCCCGGAAGCTCTCCAGCCCGATCATCCGGATCATGCGCTCCACCTTTTCGGTGTTGCCCTTCAGCTTGCCCTGAAGCCGGAGGGAAAAGGCGATGTTCTGCTCCACCGTGAGCCAGGGGAACAGGGTTGGCTTCTGAAAGACCATTCCCCGTTCCGGGGAGGGGCCCTCCACCGGCTGTCCGTTGACCGTGACCCGTCCGGCGGTAGGCTGGATCAGGCCGGCGATCAGCCGCAGGATGGTGGACTTTCCGCAGCCGGAGGGGCCCACCAGACTGACGAACTCGCCGCTGCGCATGGTGGCGCTGACGGTGGACAGCGCGTGGGTGACATTGTCATGCTCCACCTTGGCGAAGCTTTTGGACACCTTGTCCAGCTCCAGCACGACCTTGTTTTCTTCCATCATTTTTCAGCTCCATTCTGCCAGCGCAGCACGCGGCGCTTGATGGCGTCCAGTGTCCGGGTGACCACGGTAAAAATAAAGCAGATCACGAACAGGGCGGCGAACATCTTGTCATAGCTGGCCCAGGATTTGCTCCAGTTCATATACCAGCCCAGACCCGCCTTGACACCCAGCATCTCGGCGATCATAATGGCCACACAGGAGGAGCTCATGGCCTGGGTGCAGCCCGACAGGATGGAGGGCATGGCGTGGGGGATGGCCACCCGGAACACCAGCTGCCGGTCGGTGGCACCCAGAGTGCGGGCGGCCTCGAAATAATCCCGATCCACATTTGCGATGCCGTTCATGGAGGCCACCGTTACCGCAAACCAGGAGCCCAGGGCGATGATGAACACCGCGCCGCCAAACAGCGAGCTGGCCACTACCATCATGATGGGGATCCAGGTGGAGGTGGGGATGGGGCCGAGAAACTTCAGAACGGGATCCACCCAGTAGCGGCATTTTTTGGAATAGCCGCAGGTGATGCCGGTGATCAGGCCCAGGCCTACGCCGATGCCGTAGCCCAAAAACAAAAGCCAAAGGGTGTGGACGGTACAATCCCAGATCATGGCACGATCCGACCAGCCCGCATTGATCACGAAGTTCAGACAGGGGACGAAGGGCTGGGTCAGGATGCCGGTCTTCAGCGTCAGATAATCATAGCCCGCCAGCAGCAGGAACAGGGCGGAATACAGCGGCGCGCGGAAGCGCAGCTTTTCATAAACGGTCTTGTCCTGCCGGGCCCATTTCAGGGCGGCGAAAGCGCCGTACAGGCAGTAGGCCAGCACCAGACAGATGAGAAAGACCAGATAAGTATTGGGGTTGCGGTTGGTGGCTTTGTCGGGGATCAGGCGATATTCCAGAATGGCAACGATGCCGCACAACACGGGCAGGGCCACGATGACCCGCTCCAGCACCTTCTGGGCAGGGGTCAGCTCCCGGGCCTCCAGCTCCTTCAGCTGCTGCCGCGTCAGCTTGTCCAGCGCGCCGTTCTGATCTTCCGGGGGCATGGTCTGCTCGGTCTTTGATGTCATATGCTTTTTTCGCTCCTTCTTTTTGCAGGATAGCTGCCACTTGTACAACAAGTATATCATATCGTGCTATGCTTGAGAAATTGGTTTTTGCGATGGTTTTTGCCTTTTTATCTGTTTTAGCTGCAATAAAGTATCCAGCGCGGTCACAAACGGCAGCGGATGCTACAAATTTGTCTGTTTTTGTAGAACGATTCCTATTCCGCCAGCTCCCGCAGGGCCCGGAGGGCGACATCGATGTCCGCCTCCGTGGTGAACCAGGAAAAGCTGAAGCGCACGGCGCCCTG
>CAZDUQ010000153.1:0-1962 GCA_964508665.1 uncultured Oscillospiraceae bacterium
CCGATCCGCCCGGCCGACACCAGAATGGTGTCCCACAGCTGGGCCGTTTCCTCCACAAAGGTGGGATACGTCTTTTTCATGCCCACCGGCGAGCACCCGCCCCGGACATAGTCGGTGTGCTTTTGCAACTCGTTCACATGGAGCATGGACACATGCTTTTCCCCCGCTGCGTGAGCGGCCTTTTTCAGATCCAGCGTTCCATCGGCGGGGATGACAAACACGCAGATCTGCCCGGATGCTCCCCGGGCCACCAGCGTTTTGAACACACGCTGGGGGGACATACCCAGAATGCCCGCCACAGTGACGCCGTCCACCGGCTCCTTCCCGTGGGGATAGCTGTGGGGCACATAGGCCACCCCGGCTTGCTCCAGCATCCGCATCACATTGGTCTTTTCTTCCGGCATACCGTCATTCCATCAGCTCAAAGAAGCTCCTGCGGGCGTTTTCCACATGAATGCCCATCAGCCGCTCCGCCTCGTCCGCATCGTGGCTCTCCAGCGCGGTGAGGATGGCCCGGTGCTCCTGGGTGGAGGCGGCCGCCCGGCCCCGGCGCACCGAGGTGGCCCGGGCCTTCTGGATGGAGTTGTGGAACATGGTCAGCATCTGCTTCAGCGGGCGGCTGCGGCTGCTTTCATAGACGATCTCATGAAAGCGCTGATCCAGATTACCCACCTGCAAATTGTCCCCCCGGCCCACATAAAACTCCTGCAATTCCACGATCTCACGCAGATCGGCCAGCTCCTGCGGGGTGATGTTTTCGGCGGCACGGCGGGCGGCAAGGCCCTCGATGCGGGTGCGGATCATATAGATGTCGTTCACATCGGCGCTGGAGACCCCCACCACCACAGCGCCCTTGTTGTGGGTGGTCTTTACCAGACCCTCCAGCTCCAGCTGCATCAGTGCCTCCCGAATGGGTGTGCGGGAGACCCCCAGTTCCTGGCTGAGCTTGACCTCGGTCAGGCTGGTCCCCGGTGCCAGATCGCCATCCAGAATAGCCTTCTCCAGCTGCCGGAACACCTGCGTCCGCACCGGCGTTGCGGCATAAAACTGCTCGATCTTCTGCATAAAAACGCGATCCCCCTCCCGTGCTCCGTCAATGCTTGCGGCCCTTGCGCCGCTTGGCCCGCTTGCGGTTGATCAGGATCATATAGACCACAAAGATCACCACCAGGGCCACCACGGCGGCCACGATGATCTTGAAGGTCGTCCCGGTGAAGAAGGCCGTCACCCGATCCAGCACATACAGCAGGGTGGAGCGCTCCACGCTCTCTGCCGCCACCAGATCCAGCTGATAGCTCTTGTCGCCATAGGTCACGGTGAGTCGGCCCAGCACCTGTCCCTGCTCCACCGGCGCGGTGATATTCTCCTCCACCGTGTAATGCAGCGTCAGGTCAGAGATCTGGTAATTGGTGGGCAGCATGGCGGTGATGCTCTCCGAGGGCCGCAGGGTGACGGTATCCTGATCGGCGGAGAGCCGCACCTCCGCCTGGGTGATGGGCTCGCTGGAGGACAGCATCACCTGCTGCGTCCAGTTGGCCGCGCCCCAGTTGAACAGCTTGATGGTCTCAGCAAAGCGCCCGTCCACACCGTCCACCTTTTCGGCGCCCAGCACCACGGAATAATAAGTGTAGTCGCCCTTTTCGCAGGCGGCCACCAGACACATACCCGCCGGGGTGGTAAAGCCGGTCTTGATGCCGATGGCCCCCTCATAATAATACTCCGCAGTGGATTTTTTTGAAATCAGGTAATTGGTGGTATACTTGGTGGTGGTGCGGTCGTGCTTGTTGGTGATGGGCAACACCACTTCCTCCTCCGCCACCAGCTCCGCGATGATCGCGTTGTCCATGGCGGCGATGGCGATCTTCAGCAGATCCCGGGCGGTGGTGTAATGCTCCTCGTCGTGCAGCCCGTGGGGATTGACGAAATGGGAGTTGGTGCAGCCCAGCTCCCGGGCGGTGTTGT
>CAZDUQ010000153.1:2062-3417 GCA_964508665.1 uncultured Oscillospiraceae bacterium
CCGTGGGGATTGACGAAATGGGAGTTGGTGCAGCCCAGCTCCCGGGCGGTGTTGTTCATCAGCTCCACAAAACCCTCTATACTGCCGGAAACATGGATGGCCAGCGCGTTGGCGGCGTCATTGCCCGACCCGATGAGCAGATAGCGCATCAGATCCATGAAGGAGATCTCCTCCCCCCGCAGCAGATAGCTGGCCGAGCCCTGCTCATACAGCCCATCGATGGCCTCAGCCGTCACGGTGACCACGTCCTCCGGATTGCCGTATTCCAGCGCCACCAGCGCGGTGAGCAGCTTGGTGGTGGAGGCGGGATACAGCTTCACATCGGCGTCCTGCTCCAGCAGGATGGTGTCGGTGCTGCACTCATACAGAATGGCGCCCTTGGCCGCCACCTCATGCTCTGGGGCGGATGCCGCCAGCGCAGGCACACAGCAGAAAACAGCCGTCAGCAGCAGACAAAAAATTTTTTTCATCATTTGTTCGTCCTCCCAGTGCAAATTTCCCGACTTTATGGTAATATTTTAGCAAAAGCGCGGCGGGAATGCAACCGGGATTTTGCCCGCGACGCAAGAATTCAAAACTTCTTAAGAAACGGGGTGTGCGCATGATTCCCCTTCGCCGTTCCGCGGCCCTTTTGACCCTGTGCGCGCTGCTTTGCGCGCTTTGCTGCGCCTGCGGCTCTCCCGCCGCTCCGGAGTCGGAAATCCCGCCGCTTCTGCTGCGTCCCGCCGCCTTTGCGGAGGAGGCCGCCGAGGCCCCGCTGGATCTGAACACCGCCGATGAAAGCGCCCTCACCGCCCTGCCGGGCATCGGCCCGGTGCGCGCCGCGGCCATCGTCGTCTACCGGCAGGCGCACGGCCCCTTTACCTCGGTGGAGGAGCTGACGGCGGTACACGGCATCGGCACCGCCACGCTGGAAAAGCTGCGCCCGCTGGTGACGGTCTCCGGTGATTAAGAAAAAAGTTCAGGATTTTTGTAACCGCTGTGTAATTGCATTCTTTTCCGTTTCCTTTATAATAAAATCAGAAATAGATCATCAAAACCGATCCGGCCCGTCTCCCCGTGCCGGCCATAGAAAGGGAGGCTCTTGCAGTGAGCGAACAGAAGAAAAAGGGCGGCGCCCATGCGGCAGGCAAGCGGCAGGCTCCCCCGTCCTCAAAGACAAAAAAACGCCGCGGCGCGGCGGCGGCCGGCGGCATCCTGATCGCGGTGCTGGTGCTGGCCATCGTTGGCTTTTGCGGCTATACCGCCTACAGCGTTCTGATGAACGGCGACATCCTCTCCGGCGTCCACATGGGCGAGTGTGATCTTTCCGGCAAAAACCGGGCAGAGGCACGCGCCCTGCTGGAGGCGTCCTA
>CAZDUQ010000154.1:0-3391 GCA_964508665.1 uncultured Oscillospiraceae bacterium
GCAATATCATCCTGTTCTCCGTGCTGGTCTACGAGATCTTTGGCCCCTCCCTGACCCGCTGGGCACTGACCCGCGCCGGTGACATCACCCCCAAGGAGGCCGACAAGCAGTCCCACGACCGCTTCAAGAGCCAGACGCCCCGCTTCCAGCTGCCCTTTTTGAAGAAATAACCGTCCGTTCGATGTACGCTTGCGGCCCCCGGTGCTTACCGGGGGCCGCTTTTCTTTTCCGCAGAAAAGAAAAAGCATCCTGCCGGCTGACAGGATGCTTTTATGACAGAGCGGGATCAGATCGCGCGGGTGACCTTGCCGGAACGCAGGCAGCGAGTGCACACATTCACATGCTTGGGAGTACCGTCAACGATCGCCTTGACGCGGCGGACATTGGGCTTCCAGGTGCGGTTGGTCCGTCTGTGGGAGTGGGAGACCTGAATACCGAAGGTCACGCCCTTGCCGCAGATATCACATTTTGCCATTCTTTGCACCTCCTTATGCCATAGTCCAAACGCTTTACAGAAAAGCGGCTCAATTATTTTAGCACACTGTCAGAAAAAAAGCAACCCCTTTCGACGGAAAAAACCGTTTCCGCGCACATTTTCCAGGATGCGCTTGCGCTTTTCCGCAGGATGTCGTATAATGATATTATCCTGTCAAACTGGGGGAGGGCGCGCCATGAAATGCAATTACTCTGTGGAGCTGCACAAGCTGATTGCGGAATTTCATCTGGAGGTGGTCTATGGGCCGGAGGATTATCAGGATCGGATGATCAACAGCCGTGCGGTCTATCGTCCCGCGCTGCCGCTGGCGGGCTTTTTTGAGCACTTCGACCCGGATGATATTCAGGTCATCGGTAAGGCGGAGGACTCCTATCTCCGCAGCCTCAGCCCCGAGGCGCGGCAGTTCACGCTGGATCGGCTGCTTTCCATGAAGTTGCCCCTGCTGGTGCTGGCCAACGGTGTGGAGGCTGCCGAGGACTATCTTTTTGTGTGCAAAAAGTACCGGACGCCGCTGCTGCGCACCCGGGAGTACACCTCCGTTTTTGTTTCGGCCCTGTCGGCCTCGCTGAACGTCCATCTGGGCGACCGCTGCACCATGCACGGTGTGCTGGTGGAGGTCTATGGCGAAGGCATCCTGCTGAAGGGCGACAGCGGCGTGGGCAAGAGCGAGGCAGCCGTGGAGCTGCTGAAGCGGGGCCACCGGCTGGTAGCCGACGACGCGGTGGACATCAAAAAGGTGTCCAACAAAACACTGGTGGGCTCGTCACCTGAGCTGATCCGGTATTTTATGGAGCTGCGGGGCATCGGCATCATCGATGTGCGGCGCATCTTCGGTACCGGTGCCGTCAAGCCCACCGAAAAGATCGACCTGATCATCAACCTCCGCCGCTGGGAGGATGGCAAGGCCTATGACCGCATGGGAGAGGACACCCGGCTGGAGGAGATCATGGGCATTTATGTCCCCTCGCTGGAGGTGCCCATCCGCCCGGGCAGAAACCTGGCGGTCATCATTGAGGTGGCGGCCATGAACAACCGCAACAAGAAAATGGGCTACAACGCCGCAAAGGAGCTTTCCGACAAGCTGTATGCCAGTATGCTGGCCGCCAACGGCGACCAGGGGAAATAATGCCCGGACGTCCCTTGACAAACGGAAACAACCGCGCTATAATGACACCGAACTGAACAGCAGGGGCGCTGGCGCAAGCCGGCTGAGAATGCGCGTATCGCCGCGCGAGTCCCTTGAACCTGATCCGGGTAATGCCGGCGTAGGAAGCGAGAGGAACCAAGGCTTTTGGACGCACTGCACCCGCAGTGCGTCTTTTTGTCTTCCGTCCCTCGTCAGGGCTGTTCTCCAAAAATCAAAGGAGGACGATCTCTATGAACAAAAACCGCGTTTTGACCCTGTGCGAGGGGGCCGTGTGCATCGCGCTGGCCTATGCCCTCACCTTTTTCGAGCTGGATCTGTGGTTCCAGGGCGGCTCCATCAGCGTTGCCATGCTGCCCATCGTGGTCTATGCCTGGCGTCACGGCGCCGGGTGGGGCGTGATGGCGGGGCTGATCTTCGGCACAATCAAGTGCTTCTTTGCCGGCGGCTTCGCCTGGGGCTGGCAGTCCATCCTGCTGGATTACAGCGTGGCCTATGCCATGGTGGGCCTGGGCGGCCTGTGCCGCAAACTGCCCCACGGTCTGGTGTGGGGCGCAGCCGTGGGCGGCGCGGCCCGCTTTGTCATCCATTACATCAGCGGCGTCACCATCTATGCCATCGTCGCCCCCACCGAGCTGTTCGGCCTGACCTTCCTGAATCCCTGGACCTACTCCCTGTTCTATAATCTGGGATATGTGCTGCCCTCCACCATCCTGGTGGCCATCGCCGGGCTGCTGCTGGAGCGTCCGCTGGCCCGGCTGAAGACGCCCGGGCAGTGAGCATCCGGCCGAAAACGCCTTTTTTTTCACCGGTTTGCGGCCTTTTGGGCATTTCGTTTGAAAAAGACAGGCAAAAAAACTTTTTCTCATGGGTTTTTACGGGTGGAAGTTCTTGACTTTTTCCCGCAGTGGGCGTAAGATAATCTTGTAAAAGGGCGTTTTCCGCCCAAACAACAAAATGTATATATTTTGAATGGGAGGTCATTCACATGCATCAGTATATGCAGAGAGTTCTTGACGAAGTCAAGGCCCGCAATCCTCATGAGAAGCTGTTCCTGCAGACCGTCGAAGAGGTCTTCGAGTCTCTGGAGCCCATCGTTGAGAAGAACGCCGAGCTGTACGAGAAGAACGCCATTCTGGAGAGAATGTGCGAGCCCGATCGTCAGATCCAGTTCCGCGTTACCTGGGTGGACGACGCCGGTAAGCCCCATGTCAACCGCGGCTTCCGTGTCCAGTTCAACAGCGCCATCGGTCCCTACAAGGGCGGCCTGCGCTTTGCTGACAACGTCACCCTGGACACCATGAAGTTCCTGGGCTTCGAGCAGACCTTCAAGAACAGCCTGACCAGCCTGCCTCTGGGCGGCGGCAAGGGCGGCTCTGACTTCTCCCCCATCGGCAAGTCCGATATGGAAGTCATGCGCTTCTGCCAGGCCTTTATGACCGAGCTGTGGCGTCACATCGGCCCCGATGTGGACGTGCCCGCCGGTGATATCGGTGTCGGCGGCCGCGAGATCGGCTATCTGTACGGCCAGTACAAGCGCATCAAGGCTGTCTGGGAGAATGGCGTTCTGACCGGTAAGGGCTTCAGCTACGGCGGCTCCCTGATCCGTCCCGAGGCTACCGGCTACGGCGCTGTCTACTACCTGGTGGAAGTCCTGAAGCACTTTAACGAGTCCATCGAGGGCAAGCGCATCGCCATCTCCGGCTACGGCAACGTGGGCTGGGGCATCATGAAGAAGGCTGCTCAGCTGG
>CAZDUQ010000155.1:0-1504 GCA_964508665.1 uncultured Oscillospiraceae bacterium
TCCGGCAGGCCGGTGAACAGCAGGCTCACCGTGCGCTGAGGCACCTCCGGCGCCACAGGAGCCGTCAGGCCGCTGGCGGCATCGCGGGCATCGGCCACCGCCCGGAGCCGGGCGGCATTTTTGCTCAGCACCGTTTTGTCCTCTGTCGTCGGAGTTTTTGCGGACAGCCGGATCACCGGATACCCCACCCCGCTGTCGGCGGCGCTGATGAAGGAGAAATACATCTCCATCCACGCGGCCACGATGGACACCGGCAGGTAAGGCACGCCGTCCCGCAGCTTGGCCGACACCTGCACCGAGCGCTGCTGGATGCGGCTGTAGGTCAGGCCGGTATCCAGCTCAAAGCACATATCCGCCCCCACGGTGAACACCGTCACCATCTGTTCGGTGGCATTATAGTTGGCATAAACACTCTTTGTGGCGTTGACGGTAGTATAGGGGATATAAATGATGCCGTCGATATACACGGCCATCCCGTTGTCCGACACATCCTCCAGGACGGTGTCGTCCACAATGGTGATAAGGTAGCTGTCGGCGGCATAGCTTGGTACAGAGGCCGAAACCAGCGGCAGCAGCAGCGCTGCGCAAAGCAGCAGGATCAAAAACCGTTTCATGTGCCGCGCCTCCCTTTCTCCGCACGGTTTACCATCAGGTGCCTTCATTATATCCCATTTCCGCCGGAAAGACAAGTAGGAGTCCCATGTCGCTGACCGACCGTTTTTTTGATCTGCCCGCCGAGGTGCTGTGTGCTCTGGGCACGCTGCTGGGCTTTGCCCTGACGGATAAGCTGGATTATGCCCAGCAGAATTCCCTGGGCAACTGGCTGCAGCTCATCGGTCAGCTGTTGGACGCCAGCGCCGCCCAGGGGCAGCTTTTGGAGCAGCAGCGGCAGCAGCAGCAGACCGATCAGCAGGACCGTCGGCTGGACGCTCTGGAACGGGAGCTGGCAGACCTGCGACAGCAGTTGGAACGCCGGGACGGAGACTGACCTACAGGCGGACGGGCACCTCCTGTGCCGCCTCCAGGCTGTCAGGCGTCACCCGGCAGCAAAAGGCGCGGACGTCCACCCCGTTTGCCGCCGCCTCCCGCAGGGCCTGTCCAAAGGCCGGATGGGTGGCATCGTTGGGCTCCAGCCACCGGACGCCCTCCATCTGGATGACGAACACCAGATGGGCCCCAAAGCCCGCTGCCGCAGCGGTCTGCAGCTCCCGCAGATGCTTGACGCCCCGCAGGGTGGGCGCATCGGGAAAGCGCACCACGCCGTCCTCCTCCAGCGTCACGCCCTTGACCTCCACATAATGCCGCCGTCCGCCAGCCTCCAGGCAAAAATCAAAGCGGGACGCGCCGAAGGGCACCTCCGCCCGCAATTCGGTCATCCCCGGCAAAAACCGCCCGGCCCGGGCGTATTCGGCAAAGACGGCGTTGGGCGCGGCAGCGTCCATGTTGATGAGCTTGCCCTGTTTTTCCACCGCCACCAGATCAAAGGCCGTTTTGCGGGCGGGAT
>CAZDUQ010000155.1:1604-3354 GCA_964508665.1 uncultured Oscillospiraceae bacterium
TCCTGCATTTTTCGTTCTCCTTTCGAATTACCAAATTCCTGTTACAAAATATATAACAGAAATTTGTACATTCTGCAAGCCTGTTCGGGGTTGTTTCCTGCCGCAGGACATGCTATGATAGAGGTGTAACCGACAAAAACAGGAGGATGCCATTTATGCGCGTATTTATCAGTGCCGATATTGAAGGAACGACCTTCACCACCCTGTGGGATGAGACCGAGCTGGGCCACCACCTGTACGCCAAGGCCGCCCAGCAGATGACCGCCGAGGTCAAGGCCGCCTGCGAGGGCGCCATCGCCGCCGGTGCCGACTACATTCTGGTGAACGATGCCCACGATTACGCCGTCAATCTGGATGTAAGCCAGCTGCCCGAGTGCGTGGAGGTCATCCGCGGCTGGAGCGGCAGCCCCATGGGCATGGTGGACGGCGTGGACGACAGCTTTGATGCCGCCATGTTCATCGGTTATCACTCGGCCGCCGGCCGCTGCGGCAATCCCCTTTCTCACACCTTCACCACCAAGACTACCTCTGTCAAGCTCAACGGCATGGTCTGCTCGGAGTTCCTGCTGTTCAGCTGGGCCTGCGCCCTGCGGGGCGTTCCCACCGTGCTGCTCTCCGGCGACAAGATGCTCACCGAGGACAGCCGCGGCCTGCATCCCAAGCTGAAGATCGTGGCCGTCAAGGACGGCTTCGGCGGCTCCACCCGCTGCCTGCATCCCAGACTGGCCTGTGAAAAGATCCGCCAGCAGGCCGAGGCGGCCCTGACACAGGATCTCTCCCGCGCCGGTATCTCCCTGCCCGGCAAGTTCGTTTTCGAGGTCAGCTTCAAGGAGCATCGCGACGCCGTCCGCCGCTCCTACTTTCCCGGCTTCCGTCTGTCCGGTGACCGCACCATCATTCTGGAGACCCAGGACTTTATGGATGTGCTCCGGGCAGTTCAGTTCGTTCTGTAAGGGGGAATTCCCATGAAGGTCTTTATCAGTGCCGATATCGAAGGAACGACCTTGACCACCTACTGGGAGGAGACCCGCACCCTCACCGACCCCCGCGCCCGTCTGCACTGTCAGCAGATGACCGATGAAGTCCGAGCCGCCTGCGAGGGCGCCATCGCCGCCGGAGCCACCGAGATCGTGGTGAAGGACGGCCACGGACGGGGCATCAACCTGGATCCCACCCAGCTGCCGGAGTGCGTGCAGCTGATCCGCAACTGGACAGGCCATCCCCTGTCCATGGCTTATGGCTGCGACGAGAGCTTCGATGCCGCCATGTTCATCGGCTATCACGCCGCCGCCGGCCGCTGCGGCAACCCCCTCTCCCACACCGAGACCACCCGCACCACCTCCGTCCGGCTCAACGGCATGATCTGTTCGGAATTCCTGCTGTACAGCTGGGCCTGCGCCCAGATGGGCGTGCCCACCGTACTGCTGGCCGGTGACAAAATGCTCACCGATGACAGCCGCGGTCTGCACCCCCGGCTGAAGACCGTTGCCGTCAAGGAGGGCTACGGCGGCATGATCCGCAGTCTTCACCCCAAGGTGGCCTGCGACCGCATCCGCGCCGCCGCCGAGGCCGCCCTGCGGCAGGATCTGCATGATGCCGTGCCCACACTGCCCGATCATTTCGTCTTTGAGCTTTCCTATAAGGAGCATCGGGATGCCGTCAAAATGAGCTGCTACCCCGGCTGTGTGCTGGCGGGCGACCGCACGGTGCGCTTCGTCAGCGACGATTATCTGGAGGTCCTGCGCTGCGG
>CAZDUQ010000156.1:0-3288 GCA_964508665.1 uncultured Oscillospiraceae bacterium
CCAGACCTCGCCCCGTTTCGTCAGCGGCCTTTGACAGCTTTTTCACCGATTTTGTGCTATCCTGTGGAAAAGAGAAGGGAAGTGGAAGAAATGGCACTGCCATGGCGACAGCAGACCAAGCAGCCGCAGGAGTTCCGCCGCATCCCTCTGCGGCAGATCCGGCGAAACCCCCGACAGCCCCGGCGAGTGTTTGATGCCAAAGCCCTGCAGGAGCTGGCCGACAGCATCCGCCAGTACGGTATCATCACCCCGCTCACCGTGCGGGAGGTGGAGGACGGCTACGAGCTGATCGCCGGGGAACGGCGGCTGCGGGCGGCCACCATGGCGGGCCTGACCGTGGTGCCCTGCTACATCGTGTCGGTGTCCGACCGGGAGAGCGCTCTGATGGCCCTGCTGGAAAATTTGCAGCGGCAGGATCTGGACTGCTTCGAGGAGGCGCTGTTCCTGCGGCGGCTGTGCGCCGAGTTCCACCTGACCCAGCAGGAGGCGGCGGCCCGCATCGGCAAGACCCAGAGCGCCGTGGCCAACAAGCTGCGGCTGCTGAAGCTCGCCCCCCAGACGGTGGAGCTGGTGCGGCAGTATGAACTGACCGAGCGCCACGCCCGGGCGCTGTTGCAGCTGGAAGGGGAACCTGCCCGGCAGGAGGCCGCCCGGCAGATGGGACAGAAGCACATGACGGTGGCGCAGGCCGAAAGCTATGTCCAGCGGCTGCTGGAGGAGCATCCCCGGCCCCGGCGGCAGGGGCTCATCCGGGATGTCCGCCTGTTCTGCAACACGGTGGAGCGGGCGGTGGAGCTGCTGCGGGAATCGGGCCTTCCGACCAGCATGGAGCAGAGCAGGGAAGGGGAGACCCTGATCGTCACCGTCCGCATCGAAAACGCCCGCCCCGCCCCCGCCGCCCCGGACAAGCCATAGCGGCGCGCCGCCCCGGCCCCACCTTTGCCCCTGCCTGACCGGCAGGGGCTTTTTGATGTTTCCCGTGAAACACTGCGGGGCTTGTTTTTTGATGTTTCCCGTGAAACATTGCTTGCATTCCGGCTGCGACAAGTATATAATAAGGGTATTCTGACAGGAAAGGGGCGTGCGCCATGGCAAAGATCATCGCCGTCGCCAACCAAAAGGGCGGGGTAGGGAAGACCACCACCGCCGTCAATCTGGCCTGCTGCGTGGCCGCCCGGGGCAAACGGGTGCTGCTGTGCGATTTTGACCCTCAGGGCAACGCCAGCTCCGGTGTGGGCGTGGCCGCCCGGGAAGGCAAAAGCATCTACGACTGCATCGTTTCCGGTGTGTCGGCAGCCGACTGCCTGGTGCATACCAAATACTGCGACCTGCTGCCCGCCGATATCCGCCTTGCGGCGGCAGAGGTGGAGCTGGCCGACCTTTCCCAACGGGAAAAGCGGCTGAAGCAGGCGCTGGACAGCGTCCGCGACCGCTATGACTATGTTTTCATCGACTGTCCCCCCAGTCTGGGACAGCTGACGGTCAACGCCCTCACCGCCTGTGACACCGTTCTGGTGCCCATGCAGTGCGAATATTACGCGCTGGAGGGCCTGAGCCAGCTGGTGTCCTCCATCCGGATGGTCAAACGGACCTCCAACCCCCGGGTGGACATCGAGGGCATCGTGCTCACCATGTACGACAGCCGTACCAATCTGACCATTCAGGTGGCGGAGGAAGTGAAAAAATATTTCGGGAGCAAGGTCTTCAAGACGGTCATCCCCCGAAATGTGCGCCTGTCCGAGGCGCCCAGCCACGGTATGCCGGTGATCGCCTATGACCGGCTGTCCCGGGGGGCGACGGCCTATTCCGCCGTGGCCGATGAATTTTTGAAGCGAGGAGGCAACTGATATGGCAAAAGGGAAGGGCCTTGGCCGGGGGCTGGAGGCCATCTTTGCCGAGGAAACGCCGCTGGAAAGCGCCCCGCAGGGCATCCGTCTGTCGGACATCGAGCCCAATCCCCGGCAGCCCCGGCAGGATTTTGACCCGGTGGCGCTGGAGGAGCTGGCCCAGTCCATCCGGGAAAACGGGGTCATCACCCCCATCACCCTGCGAAAAACCGGGGACACCTATCAGATCATCGCCGGTGAGCGCCGCTGGCGGGCCAGCCGTCTGGCGGGACTGACCGAGATCCCGGCCATGGTGCTGGATGTGGACGAAAACACCGCCTATGCCCTGGCCCTCATCGAGAACCTCCAGCGGGAGGATCTCAACCCCATGGAGGAGGCCGAGGGCTATCGCCGCCTGACCCAGGAGCTGGGCCTGACCCAGGAGCAGGCCGCCCAGCGGGTGGGCATTTCCCGTCCCGCCGTGGCCAACGCCCTGCGACTGCTGACCCTGCCGCCCTCGGTGGCGGTGCTGCTGCGGGACAAGCGCCTTTCGGCCGGTCACGCCCGGGCGCTGCTTCCGCTGGAACGGGAGGATGTGATGCTGAAGGCGGCCAACACCGTGCTGGAGCAGCAGCTTTCGGTGCGGCAGACCGAGGCACTGGTAAAGCATCTGCAAAATAACCCAACGGACAGGCCGGAAAAGACGCCGGACATCTATGTGCAGGATCTGGAGCGCACCATGGCGTCCCTCACCGGGCACAAGGTCACCATCCGTCACGGGGAGAAAAAGGGAACCCTGACCATTGAATATTACGGCAACGACGATCTGGAAGCCGTTTGCCAGGCGCTGAAGTGCATCCGTACCGACAAAGGCGCGCAATAATTGAGGAGGAGAACCACTATGCTGGATATCAAACGCATCAAGGAAAATCCCCAGGAGGTCATCGACCTGCTGGCCCGCAAGGGCAAGGACGCCCGGGAGATCATCGGCCGCATTCTGGAGCTGGACGAGCAGCGCCGCGGTCTGGTGAGCGAGACCGACAGTCTCAAGGCCAAACAGAACGCCGTTTCCAAGCAGATCCCCGCCATGAAGAAGGCCGGGCAGGATACCGCCCCCGTCTTTGCCGAAATGAACGCCCTGAAGGAGACCATCAAGGGCAATGACGCCAAGATCGGCGAGATCGAGAAGGAATATAAGGAGCTGATGCTGGGCCTGCCCAACCTGCCCGACCCCGACCTGCTGGCCGGCGGCAAGGAGAACAACCAGCCCCTGCGCTATTTCGGCCAGCCCCACAGCTTTGACTTCGAGCCCAAAAACCATGTGGAGCTGTGTACCGGCCTGAACCTCATCGACTACGAGCGGGGCGTGAAGATGGGCGGCAACGGCTTCTGGCTGTATAAGGGCATGGGCGCCCGGCTGGAATGGGCCCTGCTGAACTATTTCATCGATACCCACATCGCC
>CAZDUQ010000157.1:0-3230 GCA_964508665.1 uncultured Oscillospiraceae bacterium
TTCAGATCGGCGGTGGCGGCCTCATAAGCCAGATTTACCGGATGCTTCAGCGGCAGGTTCCAGATGGGGAAGGTCTCGAATTTGGCATAGCCCGCCTGGACACCGTGGAGATTTTCATGATACAGCTGGGACAGACACACGGCCAGCTTGCCGGAGCCCGGCCCGGGGGCGGTGACCACCACCAGCGGCCGCTGGGTCTCCACATATTCGTTTTTGCCAAAGCCGTTCTCGCTGACGATCATGGGCACATTGGAGGGATAGCCGTCGATGGGGTAGTGGCGATAGACCCGCAGTCCCAGCTTCTCCAGCTTCTGCTGAAAGGCCTCCACCGCCGGCTGCCCGGTATAGCAGGTGATGACCACGCTGCTGACGAACAGATCGAACTCCCGGAAGGCGTCGATCAGCCGCAGCACATCCTGGTCATAGGTGATGCCCAGATCCCCCCGGATCTTGTTTTTGACGATGTCCCCGGCGTTGATTGCAATGAGGATCTCGGCCTTGTCCGCCAGTTCCTTGAGCATCTGGATCTTGCTGTCCGGCGCAAAGCCCGGCAGCACCCGGGATGCGTGAAAATCATCGAACAGCTTGCCGCCGAACTCCAGGTACAGCTTGCCGCCCAGGGCATGGATGCGCTTCCGGATCTCGGCGGACTGCTTTTCGATATACAGCCGACTGTCAAAACCGATCTTGTTCATGACTTTTCCCCTCTTTTATGTATTTCATACCGTTCTTTAAGCCCTAACAAAATACTATTTTACCATATTCCACGGTATTTACAAGCCAAAACGGGCCAAAATCCACACCAAATTTTCCTGAAATCTGAACCTGAAAATTAAGATTTTTCTTCGTCTTCTCCCTTTCTTTTTCAGTTGTGATACGGTATAATAAATATGTACCCCCTTTTTGCGGCTTTACCGTCGCAGACGGGCGGCGCAAAAATCATTACAGAAAGAGAGAGATGTCCCATGCGTAATTCCCGCAAGCTCCTGGCGCTTCTGCTGACGCTGTCGATGCTGGCTTCCCTGCTTGGTGTCGGCGCGTTCGCCGAAGACATCGTCCTGATCTCCGCGCCTGAGGATATGCCTGCCGCGGATACCGCCGCCCCCGAAGGGGAGGCCGCTGCCGCAGTCACCATCCTGTACACCAACGATGTACACACCTACATCAACAAGAGCCTGAGCTATGCCTCCATAGCCGCCATGAAGAAGGAACTCACCGAAGCCGGACAGCCCGTTCTGCTGGTGGATGCCGGCGACCACATCCAGGGCACGGCCTTCGGCTCCATGGACAAGGGAAAGACCGTCATCAGCCTGATGAATGCCGCCGGCTATGATCTGGCCACGCTGGGCAATCATGAGTTCGATTACGGCATGGAAGGCTGCATGAACGCCATCGAGTGGGCGGAGTTCCCCTATGTGTCCTGCAACTTCTACCACGAGAAGGACGGCGTTGTGGGCGACCCCGTGCTCAATGCCTATCAGGTGTTTGAGCTGGGCGGCGTGAAGATCGCCTTTGTGGGCATCACCACCCCCGAATCCTTCACCAAGTCCACCCCCGCCTACTTCCAGAATAAGTCCGGCGAATACATCTACGGCATTGCCGGCGGCACCGACGGCGCTGCCCTTTATGCCACCGTGCAGGCTGCCATCGACAAGGCTGCCGCCGAGGCCGATTATGTCATCGCTCTGGGCCACCTGGGCGACGATCCTGCCTCCGACCCCTGGAATTCCGAGGATGTCATCGCCAACACCACCGGTCTGGATGCCTTCATCGACGGCCACTCCCACTCCACCGTGGAGCACAAGGAAGTCGCCGACAAGGCCGGCAAGACCGTTGTTCTGACCCAGACCGGCGAGTATTTTGACGCCATCGGCCGGATGACCATCACCGCCGAGGGCATCCAAACCGAGCTGATTACCGAGTACGAGGGCTCTGACGAAACCGTCAAGGCCCTGCAGGATGCCTGGATCGCCCAGCTGGATGCCCAGCTTGGCCAGGTCATCGGCAAGCTGGACGCCCCTCTGGACAACTATGATGCCGATGGCAACCGCCTGGTGCGCAAGCAGGAGACCAACACCGGCGACTTTGCCGCCGACGCCCTGTACTATCTGTTTGACAGCATGGGCCTGGAGGTGGACTTCGCCATCATGAACGGCGGCGGTGTCCGCAATAAGACCATCCCCGCCGGGGAGATCACCTATAAGACCTGCAAAGATATCCACACCTTCGGCAACGTGGCCTGCCTGCAGACCATCACCGGCCAGCAGATGCTGGACGCTCTGGAGTGGGGCGCCAAGGACGCCAACGCCGCAGGCACCAAGGAATGCGGCGGCTTCCTCCAGGTTTCCGGACTGAAGTATACCATTGACACCTCCGTCCCCTCCACCGTCCAGAAGGACGACAAGGGCGTCTGGATCGGCAGCCCCACCGGCGAATACCGGGTGAAGGACGTGCAGGTGCTCAATCGGGAGACCGGCGCCTATGAGCCGCTGGATCTCACCGCCAGGTACAACCTTGCCGGTTACAACTACACCCTGCGCGACCTGGGCGACGGCTTCAATATGTTTGACGGTGCCGTCAATGTGCTGGACTATGTGATGGAGGACTATATGGTTCTGGCCAACTACGTCCAGTCCTTTGAAAACGGCGTGGTCACCGGCTATGCCCAGCCCGCCGGACGCATCACCATTCTGGCGGATGTGCTCAGTGACTATCCCGATGTGGATCAGAACATCTGGTACACCGAGGCCGTCCGCTATGCGGTGACCAACAACATCATGACCGGCACCGGCAAGGGCTTTGAGCCCGACGCCACCGTCACCCGCGCCACCGTGTTCCACACCCTGTGGAATCTGGAGGGCAAGCCCACGCCCGAGGCTGCTGCCGTCCTCACCGAGGGCGAGACCTGGACGGTGGATGCCGCCGGCTCCGCCTTTGCGGATGTGGTGGGCACCTGGTACGACCTGTCTGCCAACTGGGCCTATGAGACCGGTCTGTCCACCGGCGACGGCACCGGTGCTTATGCCGGCGACCGTGCCATCACCCGTGAGGAGATCGTCACCATTCTCTACCGCTACGCTCAGTACAAGGGCATGGATGTGAGCGTGGGCGAGGATACCAACATTCTGTCCTATGACGATGCCATGACCGTTGCGGAATACGCCGTTTCCGCCTTCCAGTGGGCCTGCGGCGAGGGCGTTGTCACCGGCATCGGCAACACGCTGGCGCCC
>CAZDUQ010000158.1:0-3222 GCA_964508665.1 uncultured Oscillospiraceae bacterium
TCTTCTATAACGGCGGCAACGACTCCATGGATACCTGCAACAAGATCTCCAAGTATATGCAGTCGGTGGGCTACGAATGCCGCGTGATGGGCGTGCCCAAGACCATTGACAACGACCTTTACGGTACCGACCACTGCCCCGGCTTCGGCTCGGCGGCGAAGTATATCGCCTCCTCCTGCATGGAGATCTATCAAGATGCCTGTGTCTATGACACCGGTGCCGTCACCATTGTGGAGTGCATGGGCCGCAACGCAGGCTGGCTCACCGCCGCCGCCTCCCTTGCCACCCGTCAGGGTGCCGGGCCAGACCTGATCTATCTGCCTGAGGTGGCGTTTGATGTGGAGAAATTCCTGGCCGATGTGCGCCGCATCTGGGCCGAAAAGGGCAACTGCTTTGTCGCCATTTCCGAGGGCATTCTGGATAAGGATGGCGTTTTCATTGCCGAATACAGTCAGAAGGATGTAAAGGCCGACGCGTTCGGTCACAAGCAGATGGGCGGCGCGGCGGCTTTTCTGGCGCAGACTGTCAAGGAAGCACTGGGCGTCAAGACCCGCGCCATTGAGTTTTCCCTGTTGCAGCGCTGCGGCGCGCATCTGGCCAGCCGCACCGATGTGGAGGAGGCCGTCTGGATGGGCTCCGAGGCCGTAAAGGCCGCGCTGAACGGCGAGACCGACAAGATGGTGGCGCTGGAGCGGGCCGAAGGTTCCGGCTATCAGCCCCGGGTCAGGCTGGTACCGCTGACCGCCACCGCCAATACCGAGCATAAGTTCCCGTTGGAGTGGATCACGCCCGATGGTGCCGGTATCACAGATGCCTTTGCCGATTACGCCATGCCCCTGATCCAGGGCGCACCCGACTACGCCTGGGAAAACGGTCTGCCCCGCTTCTCCCGGCTGAAAAAGGTGCTGGCAAAGTAACGGCGCGACTGATAAATACCTTTTATCTTATGAAAACGGAGCGGTCACAGACCGCTCCGTTTTTGTCCTGCGGGTCTGTTTTCATGGTTTTCATGTAATTTCTCTTTTATTTCCACTCGAAGTGTGATAGAATGCTCTTGCGACGCAAGTTCATATGGAATGCTCCCAGGGAGTGCAGCTTACCCTTCGGTAAAAATGCACTCTTCTTTTCGCACCCCTTGGGAGTTGTGAGACTTGCGTCGCGGCAGTTGAAGCTGTGCATTTTTCGGTGCGCGGTTTCGGCCGCGCACTTTTTATTTTTCACGAAAGGGGGCATCGCGAAAAAAACACTTTCTCTTATGCATCCGCGACCTCTGCATCAAAAAGAAAGAAAGGAAGGAATAATATGAACGAATATGAAAAACTTCAAACCGGAACCTCGCTGCTTCAGTTCTGGGGGACGCTAAAGCGAAAGACGCGCCGCTGTCTGCTTCTATCGCTGGCCCTGCTGGTGGCGGTCGCCGCTCTCTGCATTTTTGTGGATCTTCGTGCAAGAAGAGCAGCGGAGGAGCGGTATCTGGAAGAAATCAACAAGTGGAAGGAAAAATACGAAAATCTGGTAGAAAACCCCGTTACGGTGGATCCCCTTACGCCAGAGATTGTCCTGAAGGAGCTTCAGTCCAAATTGGTGGATGTGGGCGAACTTACGACCGCCGAGTACTTATACACCGACGCAAACCGCTTTACGGATACCAAACACTTTATCGGCTTGACCCTTCCCGGCACCACCAAATCCTTTGTTGTCAAATGGGATGGTGTGATCAGGGCGGGACTGGACATCACACAGATCACCGTAAAGGTAAATGAGAGTCAAAAGGCATTGACGATCACGCTCCCGGAGGTTCGGATCCTGTCGCATGAGATCCTGGATGATACTGCGGAAACACTGGACGAAAGCGGCGGCCTGTTCAATCCCATCAAGGTAGATGATGTAAATGCCCTTTATTCTGTAAGCAAGGACGCCATGGAACAGCGCGCACTACAAAACGGCCTGCTGGAACAGGCAGAAGAAAATGTGAAGGCGCGCCTGAGCAGCCTGCTGCTTACATTGCCCGGCGTGAGCGATTACACCATCAGCTTCCGCTTTCAGCAATAAAATGCAAAAAAGCAGCCGGAAGACTTCCCGGCTGCCTTTTCTGTGATTTTTTTATTTCTCTTACTTGACGATGTTCATGGTGTCCATGGCGATCATCAGTTCTTCGTTAGTGGGGATCAGCAGGACCTTGACCTTGGAATCGGCAGCTGAGATCACGGCCTCCTCGCCGCGGACGTCGTTGGCCTTTTCGTCCATCTTGACACCCATAAACTCCAGACCGGAGGCGATATCCATGCGCTGGGACTTGGAGTTTTCGCCCACACCGGCGGTAAAGATGATTGCATCCACACCGCCCATGGCGGCAGCATAGGCGCCGATCAGCTTCTTGACGCCGTAGTTGAACATATCCACGGCCAGAGAGGCACGCTCGTTGCCCTCCTTACCGGCATTCTCCAGATCGCGGAAGTCGGAAGAAACACCGGAGACGCCCTGGACACCGGACTTCTTGTTCAGGACATTCAGCATCTCATCGATGTTCATGCCCTTCTTATTCATGATGTACTGCAAAATACCGGCATCCAGATCACCGGAACGGGTGCCCATGCAAACACCAGCCAGAGGGGTGAAGCCCATGGAGGTATCCACGGATTTGCCGCCATCCACGGCGGTAACGGAGGATCCGTTGCCCAGGTGGCAGGAGATCAGCTTGCACTCCTCGGGCTTCTTGCCCAGCATGGCAGCAGCGCGGGCGGCCACATACTTGTGAGATGTGCCGTGGAAGCCGTAGCGGCGCACCTTGTCCTCGGCGTAGTACTCATAGGGCAGAGCGTACATATAGGCCTTGGCGGGCATGGTCTGATGGAAGGCGGTGTCAAACACGGCCACCATGGGGACACCGGGCATGATCTCGGCGCAGGCACGGATGCCGATCAGGTTGGCGGGGTTGTGCAGGGGGGCAAGGGGATTGCAAACCTCAATGGCCTTGAGCACCTCGTCGGTGATCAGGACGGACTTGTTGAACTCTTCACCGCCATGGACGACGCGGTGACCAACGGCGTCGATCTCCTTCATGCTGGCGATAACGCCGTTCTTCTCGTCGATCAGAGCGTTCAGAACGGTCTGGATAGCCTCGGAATGGGTGGGCATGGCCACATCCACGGCGTCCAGCTTGGCCTTACCGGCAACCTGGGGCTTATAAGTGAACTTGCCGTCGATGCCGATGCGCTCGCA
>CAZDUQ010000159.1:0-3186 GCA_964508665.1 uncultured Oscillospiraceae bacterium
TTGTCGATGGCCTCCTCCACCACACCAACGCGGCCGATGATGCGGTCGGCATTGGTAGGTTTGCGGCTCCTGTTGAAGCGGGTGCGCACCCGGCTGCCCACGAACCAGACGGTGACGGCGGCTACCAGCACGAAGGCGGCCAGCTGCGTCCGGAAGGACAGTTGCAGCAGGGCGCACACCATGGCCGCCAGCGCGCCCAGGGCGAACCAGACAGAGGTCAGGCCAAGGGTGGCAGCCTCGATCACGGCGAACACCACGGCTGCGCCCAGCCAGAGCAGATAGGCAGGGGGCATAGCACATTCCTCCTTTTCGGTGATCTCCTTGATAAGATTATATCAAAGAAAAGGCCCCTTGTCGATGCTTTTGGGCACGGAAAAGGGGCTTAAGGGAAAAATTAAGATTTAACGGCAGCCGCCGCAGGAAAGGCGCGCTTCCGCCCGGCGAAGGGCCGGCAACAGCAGGACGGTGGCACCGGCGCCAGCGATCAGGCCCAGCGCCACAGCCAGCGGCAGCGAGCCCTCCAGCAGCACCGCCGCAAGGCCGCAAAGCAGAAAGACTGCGGCTGTGATGCAGGCGATGCTGTGCTCCAGGCGGTCGGCACGGGCGCTTCTTTTACAGGCGCGGCAGGGATCCCGCCGCAGGTCGTCTTCGATAGTCTGTCGGATCATGGGTGCAACCTCCTTTTTGCAGTCGAAACGGTGTTTCTTCCTGTGTCTCTATTCTAATAGACAGAAAAACTGCAAAAAAGTTGCGTTCAGGCGGGGAAAATTGTTTATTCGGCGGGTTCACCGGTTGGCGGCGCGGACGGGACATCTGCGGCCGTCGATATACCACAGACAGCGGCGGCATTGTCGGCAGGGGCGCGGAGGCTCGCCGTTCCATGCCTTGCCGGCCCAGGCAGGATCGCACAGATGGCCCCGGCCAACGGCGGTCAGGTCGGCGCAGCCGGTCTGCAAAATGTCCTCGGCGGTGGCGGCGTCAAAGATGCGGCCTACGGCAATGACCGGGATGTGGGCCGCCTCCCGGACGCATTTTGCCAACCATACCTTGCGGTTATAAGGGAAATCCGCCGGGACGGTTTGCGTGCGGCAGATGCCCTCGGACACATCCAGCAGGTCGGCACCGGCCTGCTCCAGTGCGGCGGCCAACGCCCGCAGGCTGGGGATATCCTTTTCGCCGAACCGCACGGAGATCGCGAAATCCCGGCCGCAGCAGGCCCTGATCTCCCGCAGGATGCCGCACAGGTAGTCATACTTCCCCGCCAGCTCGGTCATCTGGTTGAGAAAATAGCCGTGAGCGGCGTGAAGCTCCACCCCGTCAAAGCCGGCGCGGCGGCAGCGCTCCGCAGCGCGGACGAAGTCTCCGGCGTATCGGGCCAGCTCCTCCGGCGGGATCTGATCGGGGCTTTCATAAGGCAGGGCGGCCAGGCCGGGATGAAGCAGCTGCACCATAGCGGCGGCCCCTCCCCGGTGGATGGCCCCGGCCAGGGCGGTAAAACTGGGCAAGGCATCCTCGTCCCACAGGATCAGCGGGTCGCGCTCCGGATCCCGCAGGTGAGACACCGCGCAGGCCTCCACGATCACCAGCCCCGCGCCGCCCTCCGCAAAGGCACCATAATGGGCCAGATGGCGCTCTGTCACGCGCCCGTCCGGCCCGGTGAGGCCGAAATCCGCCATGGGCGGCACCACGATGCGGTTGCGCAGTGTCCGCGCACCAACAGATAACGGTTCAAACAGCATAGGACACTCCCCTTTTCCGTTCTTTTGCAAAAGCCGCCGCGGAACGAAGGCTCCTGCGGCGGCGGACGGTGGTTTTTATGGGTCTTACTTCACATACACCTTGGGCAGACGCTGACCAAAGGCGCACAGGATCTCGTTGCAGATGGTGCCGGTGGCGGCGCCGATGTCATCGGCGGTGATGGTGTGGGTGCCGTCGGAGCCCATGATGATGACCTCGTCGCCCACCTTCACATTGGGCACATCGGTGACATCCACCATGCACTGATCCATGCAGATGTTGCCGGCGATGGGGGCCAGGACACCGTTGACGATGACCTTTGCGTTGGGGGAATAGGGCCGGGGATAGCCGTCGGCATAGCCCAGAGTCAGGGTGGCGATCTTGGCGGGCTTCTTGCTCACATAATGACGGCCATAGCCCACGGAGAAGCCGGGGCCCACCTCCTTCAGGTGGACGATGCTGGCCTTGACCGACATGACGGGCCTGATGTCCAGCTCCTCCCTGCGCATCTCATCGGAAGGATAGCAGCCGTAGAGGATAATGCCGGGACGGACGGCGTCAAAATAGGTGGAGGGCAGCTCCATGATGGAGGCGGAGTTGGCCAGCGTGCGGAAGGGCACCTCCACGCCCCGCTCCTTCAGGCCCTGAAGGAACTGATTGAAGCGCATCTCCTGGAAGGCGGAGTAGGACTTGTCCACGCAGTCGGCGGTGGACATATGGGAAAACACGCCCATAAAGCGCAGGTTGGGCATCTGCTGCATGGCGGCGATCTCCTTTGCGGCCAGCTCCACATCCTCGGCCTGATAACCGATGCGGCCCATGCCGGTGTCCACGGCCACCAGAACGGAGGCGGTCTTGCCGGCCTGGACGGCCTCGTCGGAGATGGCGCGGGCGTTGGTCTCGCTCATGGTGACGGCGGTGATGTCATACTTCACCACCACATCGGCGTAAAACTCCGGAGTCAGGCCCAGGCAGATGATGGTCTCGTCAGCGCCGGCCTCCCGCAGGGTGATGGCCTCCTGCAGGGTGGCCACGGCAAAGATCTTGCAGCCGTTTTCCCGCAGAACCTGGGCGCAGGCCACGGAGCCGTGACCGTAGGCATCGGCCTTGACCACGCCCACGATCTGACGGTCGGGGCCCACCTTGGCGCGGATCTGCTTGATGTTATAATCCAGGTTGGAGAGATTGATCTCGACCCATGCGGGCCGGACAGCTTCCTTATACATAATGATACATCCTTTCTGTACCGAAAATAATCTGATTTCATTATATACCGTCCAATGGCGGCTTTCAAGTTTTTTTAGTTGCAAAACCGCCGAAAAAGAGGTATCCTGTTTTCAATGATTTTGTTTTTTGGCCAAGGAGAAACGATTTATGGAAATTGGTATGTATAACTCTTATCTGGAGGTCAACTTCGGCAAAATGAAGGAAAGCTACCGCAAGGTGCAG
>CAZDUQ010000160.1:0-3144 GCA_964508665.1 uncultured Oscillospiraceae bacterium
CGCCGTCGGCATATTCCGGATGGTTGGGATGGCGGGCATGGGCGTTGTCCGCCGATACCAGAAAGCTCTTGGCCAGCATGGTCAGCAGCTGCTGCTCATCGCCGCCCAGGGCCAGCACGATGCGCCGCAGGGTGTCCCGCAGGAAGGTGGCCGCCGCGCCCTGCTTGGTTTCGCTGCCAACCTCCTCGTTGTCGAACACGCAGCACACCGGCAGACTGCCGCTGTCCTTCGCCGATAAAAAGCCCCGCATCAGGCTCCAGGCGCATTCCAGATCGTCCAGCTTGCCGGAGTGCAGGAACTGCTCTCCGCTGCCCAGCAGGGTGCCCGGCTGGCGGCAGTACAGAAACAGGTCGTGGCCCAGAATGGCATCCTTCTCCACCCCGGCGCTTTGGGCCACCAGCGACAGGAAGCCGCCCGCCGCCTCTTCGTCGCCAAAGAGGGGGTAGGTGTCCACATTGGCCTGATACTTCATGCCGTCGTTGGCGTTGCGGTTCATGTGGATGGCCACGCTGGGGATCACCAGCAGATCACGATCTACATTGACCGTTCGGTTGACCATGCGGCCGTTCTCCTCCGTCAGGACGCGGCCCGCCACCGACAGGGGGCGATCCAGCCAGGTAGACATGATCATCCCGCCGTATTTTTCGGTATTCAGCTGGATGTAATGCCCCGCCGAGGGATGCTCCGGGTTCTCCTTGATCTTAAAGGTGGGGCTGTCGCTGTGGGCCGCCGCCATCACAAAGCCGCCGGTGAGGGCCTTGGGCGTGCGGAAGGCGATGAGGGACGAGCCGTTGCGGGTGACGAAATAGTTGCCGCCCCGCTCCAGCTGCCAGACATCCTCCTCATGCAGCCGGGTGTAGCCCTGTTTTTCCAGCAGCTCCGCGAAATTTTCAGTGACATGATAGCAGCTGGGACTGCGGTGGATGAACTCCAGCAGCTCCCGCGCCAGTGCTTTTGCCTGTTCCATATCGATTACCTCCAAATGATGTCGTTATTTTCTGTTTTTATCAACCCACGGTTGCGTTCCGCCGGGTACTTTGCTATACTACCGTTAAAAAGTCTTTTGTTGAACGGGTGATACGATGGAGCTTTCCTATATTCTGGCCGATCCCAGCGGCAACACCACCGCCTTCGTGCTTTCGCCGGTGGCGGCGGCCGATCGCGGCCCGGTGGCCCGCCGGGTGATGAAGGTGCTGGGGGCAGAGCAGGTGGGTTTTGTTCATCGTGGCCGTATGGACATGATGGGCGGCGAGTTCTGCGGTAACGCCAGCCGGAGCTTTGCCCTGTGGCAGGCGCTGCACACCGAGGACGGTCTCGGCCTGCGGCCCTTTTCGGGCGTTCTGCGGGAAACGGTGACCGTTTCCGGCACATCGGATCCCCTCTCGGTGCTGATTCGGGGACAAAACGGCGTGCTGTCGGCAGCTATCGGGATGCCCCTGCCCCGCCGGGTGCTGCCTGTGGGTGAAAGTCCCCTTGGCCCCTGCACGCTGGTGGAATACCCGGGCATCAGTCATCTGGTGCTGGAGGGGCGGGAGCCGCTCCCCGGCGACAGGGCCGCAGCCGAAGGGCTGCTTTCCCCGCTGGGGGCCGGGCGGGAATGCTTTGGTCTGCTGTATCTTCGGGGTGACCGGATGCGCCCGCTGGTCTATGTGCGGGAAACCGACACGCTGGTGTGGGAAAGCTCCTGCGCCTCCGGCACCTGTGCCGTGATCGCCGCACGGGCGCTGGCAAAAGGGCAGAGCCTCTCGCTGGAACTTTTTCAGCCCGGCGGCAGTCTGAAGGCTGAAGCCGTTTTACAGGCGGGCCGTCCCGTCTCTTTGACGCTGGACGGGCCGGTGGCCTTCCCCCGGGCGGGTACGCTTTCGCTTTGAATACGATCGGAAAGGAGCTTTTTATGAAACTGTTATTTAAGCAGCGGATGTTTTCCTGGTTCGACAGCTATGATATTTACGACGAGAACGGCACCACCGTCTATACTGTGGAGGGCCAGCTCAGCTGGGGCCACCGGCTGCACATCCTCAACGCGGCGGGGGAGCACATCGCCACCGTCAAGCAGCAGGTCTTTACCTTTTTGCCCCGGTTCGATCTGTATCTGGGGGAGGAGCTGCTGGGCACCATTACAAAGGAGTTCTCCTTTTTCAAGCCGTATTTCACCCTGGACTTCAACGGCTGGCAGGTGGAGGGGCAGCTCATGGAATGGGATTATCAGATCCTGGACAGTCAGGGCACGCCGGTGGCCGTCATCTCCAAGGAGCTGTTTAATTGGACGGACACCTATTCCATCGATGTGACCGACCCGCGGGATGCCCTGTTCGCCCTGATGGTGGTGCTGGCCATCGACGCCGAAAAATGCTCCCGCAACTGACCCGGCTCAGTCTTCCTCCCAGACCTCCGCTTCTGCCGAAGCGGGGGTCTTTTTGCGGTCATATTCCTCCAGAAAGCTGTGCTCCGCGCCGTCCCGCTTCCAGCCCGGAACGGTGTCCAGATTGACGCTGTGGATGGCGGCGAAGATGTGCTTTTCCACATCGGGATTGGTTTTTTTCAGCTCCCGCAAAAGGGCCTTTGTCTCCTTGCGCTTGGAAAGGCTCTCCCGTCCGGCGGTCTCGCTCTGCCGGGTAAAGCGGCAGGCGCATTGCAGAAAGGACAGCCCGTTGTACCGGGCCCAGGCGATGATGTCGTCCTCGTGGACGCGGTACATGGGACGGATCAGCTCCATACCGGGGTAGTTTTTGCTGTGAAGCTTGGGCATCATGGTCTGGAACTGCGCCCCGTAAAGCAGACCCATCAGGGTGGTCTCCACCACATCGCTGTAGTGGTGCCCCAGGGCGATCTTGTTGCACCCCAGCTCCCTGGCGAACTTGTACAGATATCCCCGGCGCATCCGGGCGCACAGATAGCAGGGGTTCTTTTCCACCCCCTCCACCGCGCGGAAGATGTCGCTTTCCCGCACGGTGACCTCCAGCCCCAGCCGGGCTGCGTTTTCCAGGATGCGCTGCCGGTTTTCCGGGGTATAGCCCGGATCCATCACCAGATACCGCACTTCAAAGGGGAAGTCCGACCGGCGCTGCAGCATTTGCATCAGCTTGGCCAGCAGCATGGAATCCTTGCCGCCGGAGATGCAGACGCACACCCGATCCCCCGGCG
>CAZDUQ010000161.1:0-3137 GCA_964508665.1 uncultured Oscillospiraceae bacterium
CACAGCCCCGCCGTCAGTCCCGCCAGCAGATCGCCGCTGCCGCCCTTGGCCATGCCGCTGTTGGCACAGTCCAGCACAAAGCCCCGCGTCCCGTCGGTGACCACAGTCCTCGCCCCCTTCAGCACCGTCACACAGCCCCATTTCTCCGCAAACGCCCGGGCCGCCGCCTCCGGGTCGGCCTCCACCGTCTCCCGGCCCATGCCGCTCAATCGGCAAAACTCTCCTGCATGGGGCGTCAGCACCGCCCGTCCCCGCAGCCTGTCCAGCAGCCGGGGCGCTTCTGCCAGCTGATTGAGCCCGTCGGCATCCAGCACCACCGTACCGGAAAAGCCTCCGCACAGCTGCCCCAGCAGCGCCAGCCCGTCCTCCGACCGGCCCACGCCGCAGCCGAACAGCAGGCTCTTTGCCTGCGCTCCCTGCTCCAGCAGCAGCGGCCCCGTCTCCCGGCGAATGCCCCCGGGGAAGTCCTCCTGCCGGGGCAGCGCCAGCAAAAGCGCCTCCGGCAGCCAGATCCGCGCCGCTGCGGCGGCCTCCTCCACGGTGGCCAGCTGCACCAGCCCGGCCCCCGATCGCAGCGCCCCCAGTCCGGACAGCACCGCCGCCCCCGGCATGGCGGCACTGCCGCACACCAGCAGCGTCCGCCCAAAGGCCCACTTCTGCCCCGTCTCCGCCCGCCGGGGCAAAAGCCCCCGCGCCGTCTCCCGATCCAATGCCTTCATCCGCGTTCCTCCTCACAAGCCGGGCTTGCATCCCCGTCGATTTTATGTTATATTTATTATAGTCCCTTCCGGGCAAAAGAAAAAGGCCGTTTCGGCAAAAAACTCCCGGAAATTCACAGAAAAACTTTCAAAAATTTGCAAAAACCTCTTGACGGCCCGCCCAGGATATGCTATGCTTTATAGTACCTGTCGGGGTCTTTTTTTATGTCCCCATTCAGGGAGGCAAACACGGCTTTGTCCGGGAGACAGAGTCAATTTTGAAGGAGGTGCCGAACAATGCGCGTTAAAGTCACGCTCGCGTGTACGGAATGCAAGCAGAGAAACTACAACACGGTCAAGAACAAGAAGAATACCCCCGACCGTCTGGAGCTGAACAAGTATTGCCCTTTCTGCCGTAAGCACACCTTGCACAGAGAAACCAAGTAAGGGACGGAAAGGAAGGTACAGCTCTATGTCTGACAACAACAAGGATCTGACCATTTCCCAGGAAAAGAAGACCGAAAAGGTTCAGAAGAAGGATAAGAAGCCCGGTGTGTTCGCCCGGATCGGCAAGTGGTTCCACGAGCTGAAGGTCGAAGCGAAAAAGGTCGTCTGGCCCAACCGCCAGACCGTCACAAAAAATACCATCGTGGTCATTATTGCCCTGATCGTCCTGTGTATCGTGGTCACTGTTCTGGATGTCGTCTTCGGCGGCATCCGCGACCTGATCGCCCAGCTGGTCTGAGCCGGACGGGAGGTCCCTGATGTCTGAAAACGCAAAGTGGTATGTGGTCCACACATACTCCGGCTATGAAAACAAAGTAGCCGCCACGATCCAGAAGACCGTGGAGAACCGCCACCTGGAGGATATGATCTTCGACATCCGCGTGCCCATGGAGACCGTCACCGAGCTCCACGACACCGGCGCCAAAGAGGTGGAGCGCAAGCTCTTCCCCGGTTATGTCCTCATCAAGATGATCATGAACGATGACAGCTGGTATGTGGTCCGCAACACCCGCGGCGTCACCAGCTTCGTCGGGCCCGGCTCCAAGCCGGTGGCACTGACCGAGCAGGAAGTGGCCGCCCTGGGCATGGAAAAGCTGGAGGTCAAGCTGTCTTACGAGGTGGGCGACAGCGTCAAGGTCATCGACGGCCCGCTGGAGGGCTTTATCGGCGTGGTGGACGAGATCGATCTCACCAACCGCACCGTCAAGGTCACGGTGTCCATGTTCGGCCGCGGTACGCCCGCGGAGCTGAAGTTCGGACAGGTGGCCGCTCTGGAAAAGTAAATCATTCCCCGCATGAAGTGGGAGAGCGCAACGCTCACTTTTACCACATTTTTATTAGGAGGTGCTCCAAGTGGCACAGAAAGTAACTGGTCTGATCAAGCTGCAGATTCCCGCCGGTAAGGCAACTCCGGCTCCCCCTGTTGGCCCCGCTCTGGGTCAGCACGGCGTCAACATCATGCAGTTCACCAAGGAATTCAATGAGCGCACCAAGAACGAGGGCGACCTGATCATCCCCGTGGTCATCACGGTCTACGCCGATCGTTCCTTCTCTTTTGTTACCAAAACTCCCCCCGCTGCCGTTCTGATCAAGAAGGCCTGCGGCATCAAGAGCGGTTCCGGCGTCCCCAACAAAACCAAGGTCGCCCAGCTCTCCAAGGAGGATCTGCGCAAGATCGCCGAGCAGAAGATGCCCGACCTGAACGCCGCCAGCGTTGAGGCTGCCATGTCCATGGTGGCCGGCACTGCCCGCTCCATGGGCGTCACCGTCGAGGAGTAAGCAGCCGTTGCGGCGAACAGCGCCGCAGTTTTCATCGCGCGGTGCGCGGCACCGCAATGTGGGAGGGCAAAATAATTGCTTGCCCGAGAAACCACTATAAGGAGGATAAATGAAATATGCGCAAAGGTAAGAATTACATTGAGAGCGCAAAGCTGATCGATCGTTCCAAGCAGTACGATGTGAACGAAGCGATCGATACCATGCTGAAGACCGCCAAGGCCAAGTTCGACGAGACCGTTGAGATCCACATCAAGCTGGGCGTTGACTCCCGTCATGCCGACCAGCAGGTCCGCGGCGCCATCGTTCTGCCTCACGGCACCGGCAAGACCACCCGCGTGCTGGTCTTCGCCAAGGGCCCCAAGGCTGACGAAGCCCGCGCCGCCGGCGCTGACTACGTTGGCGATATGGATATGGTCGAGAAGATCCAGAAGGAAAACTGGTTCGACTTCGACGTGGTCGTCGCTTCCCCCGACATGATGGGTATCGTCGGTCGTCTCGGTAAGGTTCTCGGCCCCAAGGGTCTCATGCCCTCGCCCAAGGCCGGCACCGTCACCCCCAACATCAAGCAGGCCATCGGCGAAGCCAAGGCCGGTAAGGTCGAGTACCGTCTGGACAAGACCAACATCATCCACTGCCCCATCGGCAAGGTGTCCT
>CAZDUQ010000162.1:0-1648 GCA_964508665.1 uncultured Oscillospiraceae bacterium
GGTCATCAACATCTGGGGCGCCGACCATCACGGCCATGTGGCCCGGCTGAAATGCGCGCTGGATGCCCTGGGTCTGGACGGCAGCCACCGGCTGGAGATCGTCCTGATGCAGCTGGTGCAGCTGGTGCGGGACGGCCAGCCTGTCCGTATGAGCAAGCGCACCGGCAACGCCATCGCCCTTCACGACCTGCTGGACGAGGTGAGCGTGGATGCCGCCCGCTTCTTCTTCAACTCCCGCTCGGCCGCCTCCCCCATCGAGTTCGACCTGGGTCTGGCCGTCCGCAGCGACAGCGAGAACCCGGTGTACTATGTGCAGTATGCCCACGCCCGCATCAAATCCATCCTGAAGGCGCTGGCGCAGGACAACATCAACACCGATGTGCGCGCTGCCGATTTGACGCTGCTCACCGAGCCCGCCGAGCTGGATCTGATCCGCGACCTGAGCCGCCTGCCGGAGGAGATCCGTCTGGCTGCCGTGCAGCGGGATCCCAGCCGTCTGAACCGCTATGCCACCCAGGTGGCCACCGCCTTCCACAAGTTCTATACCGAGTGCCGCATCAAGGATGCCGCCCCCGCTCTGCGGGATGCCCGCATCCTGCTGAGCTGCTGCACCGCCACCGTCATCGAAAACGCCCTGTCCTGCTTCGGCGTTTCGGCACCGGATCATATGTAAAGCACTTCCCGGAGGGAGGCCGTTCGGGGCCTCCCTCCTGTCTTTTGCGAAAGGAGTTCCCATGAAAAAACGCATCCTCGCGGCCCTGCTGGCCGCAGTCCTGTTTCTCAGCGTCGTTCCCGCCGCCTTTGCCGGTGAGCTGACCGCCGGACAGCAGCTGGAGCTTTTGCAGGAGGTGGACACCCTCATCCGGGAATACGGGCTGGAAAGCTCGGAAAGCGACGCTCCGCTGGAGCGTGCCCTGCAGGCCCTGTTCCGCAAAGCGCCTGACGAGGAAGGCCTTTTGACCAGGCTGGAGGCCGACCCGACCCTTTATGAGCAGCTGCTGGCAGTCATGCTTTCCGGCTATGACAGTCACACCATGTACCTGCCCGCCGGCACCTACAGCGCCGCCTTTGGCACTGAGAGCGCCTATGTGGGCATCGGCGTCACCATCCAGGCCCACGAACAGGGGGCGCTGGTCACCGATGTGAGCCTGCGGGGCCCGGCCTTTACCGCCGGGGTGCATCTGGGGGACATCCTGACCCACGCCGACGGGCAGAGTCTTGCGGGGCTGACTGCCGCAGACATCTCCCAGCTGCTGCGGGGCGACGCGGGGAGCAGCGTCACCCTGACGGTGGAGCGGGACGGGCAGAGCCTGTCCTTCACCCTCACCCGGGCCGCCGTGACCCAGAGCAATTACTTCGGCGCACCGCTGGAGGAGGGCATTTTCTATATGAAATGGAGCCGCATCCAGGATGACGGCAGCTATCTGCGCTTCCGTATCCAGCTGGCTCAGGCCGCCCGGGAGGGCTATCAGGCCCTGATTTTGGACCTGCGGGACGACCCCGGCGGCAGTCTTGATCTGGCCTTTACCCTGGCCACCGACTTCATGGACGAGGCGAAAGCCTTTTTCCGCACCAGAAGCCGGGATCCGCTGGGCCGGGAGGAGCTGAAGACCGAATACATCATCTCCGACGGCACCGGCATCCGCTT
>CAZDUQ010000162.1:1748-3134 GCA_964508665.1 uncultured Oscillospiraceae bacterium
CGGGGTCGTGCCGCCGGGCCAGCTCCAGCAGCCGCCAGCCCAGCTCCACCGGGCGCAGCGCGCCCTCATCGGTGATGTGCAGATGCAGGCCGCCGCAGGTCTTTCCCTGATGCTTGGAGGCGGTGGGGACAAAGTACATGGGCGTGCTCACCACGCCGGGCAGGGCCAGCGCGTTGAAAGCATCGCTGAGGCGGTCGGCGTCCACCCCCGGCGCGCCCACGATGGCAAAGGGGTCGGCGGTGCCCCGGCCCTCGCTCCAGGTGGTGCCCTCAAACAGACAGGTGCCGGGATAGAGCAGCGCCGTCTCGAACCGGGGGATGGCCAGACTGGGCATCACCCACAGCCGCCCCCAGTCCCGGAAGGTCATCTCCCGGGTCAGGCCCCGGCAGGGGACGATGTGCAGGTCGCAGTGCAGCTGCTCCTCGGCGTTGACCATGCGGGCGAACTCGCCGCAGGTCAGGCCGTAGCGCTGGGGCATGGGCCGGCAGCCCACAAAGCTGCTGTAGTCCTGCCGCAGCAGAGTACCCTCTACCGTGCCGCCCAGGGGGTTGCCCCTGTCCAGCACCACCAGCCGCTTGTCCGCCCGGGCGCAGTCGGCCATGACATTTTTCAGGGTGGAAATGAAGGTATAGTACCGGCAGCCCACATCCTGAATGTCATATACCAGCGTGTCGAACCGCTCCAGCGCCGCAGGGGCCAGGCCCTTGCCGCCCTTGCGGTACAGGCTCATCATGGGCAGACCGGAGGGGACGTCCACACAGTCCTCAAACAGCTCGCCGGCGCCCTTGTCTCCCCGGACGCCGTGCTCGGGCGCCAGCAGCAGCCGCAGATCACACACCTCCCGCAGCCGGTCGATGGAGCTGCGGTTGTCCGCCGTCCGGCCGGAGGGGGTGGTGATCAGTGCCACCCGCCCGGCAAACAGCTCCCGGCATTCTTCTGCCAGATCGATACCGAATAACACCATTTTATGTTTCTCCCGTGCCCCGCTCACAGCCGGTATTCGCCGTTTTCACGGGTGACCGTCTTGCCGAAATAGACCTCCATCGCCCGGCACAGGCTCTCCAGATCGGCAACGCCCGCCGTTTCGGCCACCGAATGCATGGCCAGCTGGGCCAGGCCGATATCCACCGTGCTCACCGGCACATGGGTGTTGGCGATGCTGCCCAGGGTGCCGCCGCCGGGCAGATCGGAGCGGTTGGCATAGACCTGGGTCTCCACACCGGCCTCCCGGCAGACGGCGCGGAACAGGGCGGCGCTGACGCCGTCGGTGGCGTAGCGCTGATTGGCGTTGTATTTGATGACGATGCCCTCGTTCATGAAGGGGGCGTTGTCGCCGTCGGCATATTCCGGATGGTTGGGATGGCGGGCATGGGCGTTGTCCGCCGA
>CAZDUQ010000163.1:0-3100 GCA_964508665.1 uncultured Oscillospiraceae bacterium
TAGAATCCATAAAGTAAGGAGTGAATATGGACTATAAACAATATAAAGAATATGCCGAGGACTTCTTGCAAAGATATTATGGTGTCAATACAAATAGAAATTTCAAATGCTTAAATCCCATGCACACGGATTCAAATCCAAGCATGGGATACAACAAGCAAAAATGCAACGCACATTGTTTTGGTTGTGATGCTTGCTACGATATCTATGACCTGGTTGGAATTTATTTTGGAATAGAAAACAAAGATGAACAATACAAAAAGGTTGAAGAGTTGTATGGTCACGGAAATTATACACCTAAACCTAAAAAGAAAGTAGAGCCGAAACCAGAGATAGACACTCAAAGCATCAAAGAATATCTGGAAAAATGCATAGCAGATGTTTATAAAACAGACTACTTTGCAAAGCGTGGACTAACTAGCGAAACAGTGTTTCGGTGCAATCTTGGATACGATGAAGAAAAACAATCAATTGTGATTCCTTATTCCAAGTCGCTTGAATACTATCAAACAAGGAATGTAAATCAAAAGAGTTTTTATAAACCACCAAAAGACAAGGCTGGCGAAGAACCACTTTATAATATGCAAGCATTAAGACTAAAAACAAGGAAACCAGTGTTTGTTGTTGAGAGTCCTCTCTGTGCAATAAGCATTATTCAATGTGGTGGACAGGCAGTGGCACTTGGTGGTGCTGGTATTGAAAAGCTTATAACAGTGGTCAAAGCAAAGAAACCACTTGGAACACTTGTTTTAGCACTAGATAACGATGAAACTGGGAGAAACACGACAGCAAAATTGCGAACAAGACTACTAGAACTAGATGTTAAAACTTTGGTATATAACATTGCAGATGATTGCAAAGATCCAAACGAATTGCTTATGAAAAAGGCAACAAAACTGCAAGAAAACATTGAAAAAGCAGAAAAAGAAGCCAAAAAACTAACAGCAACAAAGTTTGATAGCAAACCACTTGAAGAAATGTTGCTCATTGATTATCCACCACCTATTTGGATAATAGATGACTTTTTGACAACGGGGTTATCAATAATATGTTCGCCTTCAAAGTTTGGCAAGTCTTGGATGATGTTGCAAGCGGCAGAAGCAATAGTCTTTGGCGAAGATTTCCTTGGATTTAAAACTCACAAATGTGATGTTGAGTATATGGCATTGGAAGATACCGAACCAAGAGTTGTAGGTAGAGTAAAGAAACACTTAAATGGTAGAACTCTGCCACACGGAATTCATATCTCAACAAAAGCACCAACACTGGACAAAGATAAATTGTTAGATGTGCTTGCAGAAAAACTTGAAGAAAATCCAAAGATAAAACTATTCATCATTGACACTTTGCAAAAGATTAGAAGAGTAAGTGTTAAAGCAGACGCAAATCAGTATGCCAATGACTATATAGAACTTGGTCTACTTAAAGAGTTTGCAGATGATAACCAAATTGCAATTTGGGTTGTTCACCACACAAGGAAAAGCAAAGACTCTACCGATCCGTATTCAAATATTCTAGGTAGCACAGCAATACAAGGTGTCACAGACACAATGATGGTGCTGGACAAAGATACTCAAGGACAAGTTATATTGAGTTATAAAGGTAGAGATGTCGGCACAGAGCAAAAAGTTATTGAGTTTGATGATGACAAAAAGTGTGGCACAAACAAATGGTTTTTGGTTGGAACACCAGAAGAGCAAGCAGAAACTCGAAGAAAAAGAGAATATGCAACAAATCCTATTGTCGTTACAATCAAGGAATTATTAAAAAACAATCCGTCAGGTTGGAGTGGCACAGCAACCGAAATACTTAATGCAATATACGATGTCACTAAAAAGCCAGCAGCATATACTTCAAGTCAACTAGGCAAAGAGATACAAAGCCTGGTAACAAAACTCCATATAGACGGGATTGATGTTACAAGTAAAAGGTCTGGAGAAAAACGAACTCATACCTTTACCTATAACAAGAAACCAAGTTGGATGAACTATTGTCCAAGTTACCAACCAAAATTTTATGATTAACTCGCGCGCGCGGGAAATATATGATAAATATTAGACTAAAATTATCCGTCATTCTGTCATCTGTCACAAAAATGACAGGAATGACAGTATGACAGATATGTTAATTACGCACGCACGCATGAGAAAAACCGATAATAGGAGAATTTATGAAAGAACAAGACATTGTGGATAAGATAAAAACTTATCTTAAAGGTGTTCCAAACTTATTTTTCTGGAAAGAACACGGTGGACAATATGGAACTGCTGGAATACCAGACATAATTGTTTGCTATAAAGGAAGATTTATTGCCTTTGAATGTAAACTGCCAGGAAGAAAACCAACAGTCTTACAAGCAATTACTCTAAAAAAGATTATGCTTGCAGGTGGAATTGCGTGTGTTGTTACTAGTTTGGAACAAGCAAAGCAAGTAATAGAAAACATATAGGAGGGAATGGTGGAAGTGATTTCACATGAGCTGATAATAAGCGAAGAAGCTAAATTTGACTATGCCAATTTGTTTGGATTATTAGTTGGAGATTTTGGTAGTGACCTTCCACCAAAATTCCGAATAGATCCAAAGCTAAAAGAAGAAACAGAAAGTTATCTACAAAACCGAAAAGATTTGTGGAATAAACAATATTTAAGACTAACATACCTAATGGAAAACAGTGATATAGACCTAATGCTGTTTATAAAAAAGAGAACTCTTCAAGGAAATATTCAAAAGTGGGAACTTATAGGAATATGTGAAAAGGATTGCTGGAATGAAGAACTAGAAGAGTTTGGACAAATTAGATTATGGTATGAAACAAAAATTGTGGATATACCAGATGAGAGAGATTGGGTGTTAGTTGAAAACACACGAATCATACTAAATAAATTAGAAGAAATAAGGGATATAGGGAGATATGAAGATTACATTGAAGCGCGTGAAAGAATTGCTGGAGAATTATCAAAGCCACAAATCGATGGTGTTAGGAATGCAGAAGTTAAACCAAGAAGAATTAAGCAATTCCTTAAAAGAGGATATTATAATTCAAACACAGCAATTGAAATTATTAGACAACTCGATTTTATTATTGACAGATGCGGAGCA
>CAZDUQ010000164.1:0-3099 GCA_964508665.1 uncultured Oscillospiraceae bacterium
CGGCCGGCCAGAACGCCGGTGCACACACCGTCCTTCACGGCGATGCGTCCGCCCACGATCACATAATCCAGACCGGTGTTCTTCTGGATGGGGCGGGCGTAGTCGGCCCGGTCGCCGATGGTCTCCGGGTCGAACAGCACCAGATCGGCGTCCATCCCCTCCCGGATCAGGCCCTTGGTGGGCAGGTTATAGACCATGGCGGGGAGAGAGCACATCTTGCGGATGGCGTTTTCCAGCGTGATGACCTTCTGTTCCCGCACATAGCGACCCAGAACCCGGGGGAAGGTGCCGAAGGCCCGGGGATGTCCGCCGGCGCCGCCGGGGACATACAGTCCGTCAGTGCCCACCATGGCCCGGGGCCACTGCATCACCCGCCGCACATCCTCCTCGCTCATGGTGTGGAAGATGCCGCCGGTAGATAGCCGGTCGTCCCGCAGCAGGTCGCACTGGATGTCGTAGGGGTCGCGGCCCTCCTCCCGGGCAATGTCGTTGAGCATCCGTCCGGCGTAGGCGGGATGACTGTCGGAATAGCCGATCATGGTGTATTGGAACCGTTCCCAGGAGCTTTTGCTGCCGCAGATCTTCGGGCGCAGCTCCTCCCGGCCCTGGGGAGTGCTCAGCAGCTCCACCAGCCTGTCCACTCCCAGAACGTGCATGGAGCCGGGGATGTTGGTGTTCAGGCCGGTGGCAGAGGCGGTGTAGGGGTACTGATCGCAGAAGATATCCAGACCCTCGGCGATGGCGTGCTCCATCAGGGACAGGGTGGCGGCGGTCTTGTTCCAGTTCATGGGGCCGCCGGTAGCCTTGTGGTGGGAGATCACCAGCCGCACGCCGGTGGCACGGGCCACCCGCAGCATTTCGTCGGTGGCCTCGATCAGGCGGTTGCTCTCGCTGCGCATATGCACCGTCACCACGCCGCCAAACTCGGCCACCACACGGGCCAGGCCGATCATCTCATCGGTGTCGGCGTAGCTTCCCGGCGGGTAGATCAGACCGAAGGAAAGGCCCAGCGCCCCCGCCTCCATGCACCGGCGCAGCAGAGCCTCCATCCCGGCCTGCTCCGCGGGGGTCAGGGGACGGTCGGCATAGCCCACCACACAGGCCCGCAGATTGCCGTGGCCCACCAGCCAGCCGGTGTTGGCACCGGTGGGGCGATCCATGAAGCGGAGATAGTCGCCAAAATCCCTGCGGGCTTGACGGCTCTCGGGAGAATGGGCCTCACCGGTGACACGGAGGCAGTCCTCCAGATGGCCTTCGGCGATGGGGGCGGGGGATTCGCCGCACATCCCGCCGATGTAGGTGGTGATGCCCTGCTCCAGCGAGTTGGAGCACAGCAGATTGCGCTCCAGCTCCATGTCGTGGTGGGAGTGGACATCGATGAAGCCGGGGGCCAGCACCCGGCCGGTGCCGTCCAAAACGGTTTCCGCCTCCTCCCGGCAGACGCCGATGCGGGCGATGCGGCCGTCCTTGACGGCCACGTCGGCGTGGTACATGGGATTGCCGCTGCCGTCGGCGATATGGGCATTGCGAATAAGAAGATCGTACATAACAACACTCCTGGGGATTGGATTTATGCTCTATTATACGGGATGGAGCGGGGAAAGGCAAGGACTTTCCTTGACCGCCGGGGCGGTCTGTGCTACACTGGGTGCAAGGTCCGATGGGACAAAGGAGGACAAAAACGATGAAGGAACAACAGTTGACGGCGGCGCTGGACAGGGCCCTTTCCCGCATTACTGCCGAGACCGGTCTGGTGGGCGGCGTGGTTCGGGTCATCCGGGGCGGTGAAACCGTCTATACCTATGAATACGGCTGGGCCGACCGGGAGAGGCAGCTGCCCATGACCCAGGAGACCCTGTTTGATGTGGCGTCCACCTCCAAGGCGTGGACGGTGATGTTGGCGGCCCAGTGCGTGGACGACGGCCTGCTGGACTGGGACGAGCCGATCCAAAAGCACATTCCGGAGTTCACCATGATGGATGCCTACGCCGGGGCGCATCTTTCGGCGCGGGATATGGCCAGCCATCGCTCCGGCCTGCCGGGGCATGATTTCCTGCGGGAAAAGATCACCGGCGACCGGGAAAATCTCATGCGCAAGACCGCCTTTCTGGAGCCCAATGTGGGCTTCCGGACAAAATATCAGTACAACAACCATATGTTCATCCTGCTGGGCTATCTGGTGGAGCGGCTGCGGGGACAGCTGTGGGAGGATCAGATCGTGGAGCGCATCGCAAAGCCCCTTGGGGTGGAGCAGATCCGCTTCCGGGGCATCAACAAAGATATGGAGCAGGTGGCTCCCGCGCTGCCCTATTGCTCCGATGGCTACAGGGCCGAGCGCTGCGGCTACGCCACCAATTACCACAGCGCCCCCTGCGGCGGCATCCGCATCAGCATGAAGGACATGGCTCGGTGGATCACGGCCATGAGCCGTGGCGGCGTCACGAAGGACGGCGCGCGTCTGTGCTCTGAGACGCAGTTCCGGGAGATCATCGCGCCGGTGATCTCCGCTCCGGAGGAGGACTGCGGCTGGCTGAAGAACTGCGGCTACGCCCAGGGGTGGATCAACGCCGATTACCGGGGGCACAATGTGGTGTTCCACAGCGGCGGGCTCACGGGCTTCAACACTCAGGTGGGCTTTTTGCCGGAGGAGGATTGCGGGTATGTGATGTGCTTCAACACCGGCAGCACCCCCGCCTCTCAGGTGGCCCGGGCCATCGTGCTGGACGCCCTGACCGGGGGCGCGCCGGCAGACGGCTACGACGACATGATCGACCGGTGGCTGGAGCGGCGGGACGCCATGCGTGACAGGCTGAAGTCCAACGAGGTGGGCACGCCGGTGACGGCGGACAGCCATCCCACGCTGGCGGGCACCTACCGTCATCCGGCCTACGAGACCTTTGAGATCGTGGAGGACGAGAACGGTCTGCGCTTTGTCTACGGCGATTTCACCGCACGGCTGATGCAGGAGAAGGACGGGCGGATCATCGGGTATTCGGGCGATCTGGACGGGCTGACCCCTGCGGGCATCCAGCTGTTCCCCCAGGAGAACGGGGATCTGCGGATGCAGAATCCCGACAGCGGGGAGCTGAAGCTTTTGTT
>CAZDUQ010000165.1:0-3084 GCA_964508665.1 uncultured Oscillospiraceae bacterium
CCAAGAGCATCAATAGAAATTTTTCCGTACAATCCACCACTGTTTATGATTTCCATTCTATCTCTATACATTTCGATACGAATGGGAACATTTTCGGTGTGAATACTATAATCACGATGGACTAAAGCGTTGAGAATCGCTTCACGAACTGCTTTTATCGGATATTCTGGTTTGTCGGCACGATGACCGTTATCATCTATAATTGTTTTTGTACGACTGTTTTTGCGAACAAACTCAACGGCTTCTTCAAGCATATCGGGAATTGCACCTGTAATTCGCTTGTTGTCTATAAAGCGTTCTCCGTCATTTCCGACCGTTCCTTGCTCTGTGCCGGGAAGTGAAACAGCGGTAATACATAATTGCGGAAAATAACCTTGTGGGTATTTTGAAAAAGTCATAAGTCCCGCAAGGGTGGGAATACCATCATTTGTAATGCCCATCAGTTCCAAAATTTCTTCATCGGTAACATTATCGGCAAGATTTTTTCGTTCGGTTTTGACTGCATTGAGATATTCTGCCATACGCTTTTCGTTTATCATATTGAGTTTAGCGTTTTCAACAACACGAATATCATCACGAGTTCTTTTTCTGAATGCTTCGTAACTGTATATCTCGTATTCGCTCATCAGTTCATCGGATTCACCTACACGAACATAAGAACCTTTGATTCGTCCGACACCCTTATAAAAAACGGGTCGCTCGGAAATATCAACGCCGGGGATTTCTGCGGAAACAATGGTTTTACCGTCAATTTCACATAGCGTAAACAATGCACGAACAGACGGTTCCATCTGTTTACATTGTTCGGTTACTTTCTTTTGCAAGTCTTGGGCATCATATACCCCCTTGATAGCATAGTTATCCGATTCGTCAATGCCGAATATAATAATTCCGCCGTCATCTTGATTTGAAAAAGAAGACAGACTGTCAAACAAGCGAGTGGGACAACCTTTGCCTGCTGCTTTTAACTCGATTGTTTGTGTTTCGGATTTTAAGCGTTTTATATCTAATGCTAATTTTTTCAGAGCGTCTGTTTGCATAATAATTCCTCCGTTAAAATACTGACTACATTATACAATATTATTGTCGTTCAGTCAAGGATTAACGATTATTTTAAAAAGATTAACGATAAAATTCAAGGATTAACGATTTCGTTAATCTAAATCGTTAATCTTTTTTTCGTTTCTTGCACCTTTTTCAAGGTTTTTGAGAGACTTATTTGCACCTTTTGATATTTTCGGGCTTTGCGTATTCCCGATTTTTCGGGAGTCTGCTTTTTATATGGCAATAGCTGAAAAACTCGCAACGAAATCTTTCGTTTTTTAAAACACATAAAAAGTATAAATCCCCTTTGTTAACAGATAATAACAATGTTATAAAAAATCAAAGGAGTTTTATATATGAGAGCAACAGGCATTGTTAGAAGAATAGATGATTTAGGCAGAGTTGTCATACCCAAAGAAATCCGAAGGACTATGCGTATCCGCGAAGGCGACCCGTTACAGATAACATTGACAAACGAAGAGCTTTTCTGCAAAGCAATGCTGCAGTTCGGCGAAAGAGTCGGAATAGTGATATAAAATAAAAACAGATTGTGCCGCAATTCTCGGTGCAATCTGTTTTTGTCATTGAAAAGTTACACTGAAAATTGAGTAAGTTTTCAATAGGTGAGAATTAAAAATTATCTTAAGCACCACCTCTTTTTGAAATGTCATAAAATTTACCGCAAATTTATATTGAAATGTCATTCTACCGTTCCTTTGATAGAGTCTACGGTAAAGAATCTACTTAAACTTTATCTGAAGTAATATTTTTGATCTCACCTAAAATCTCGGCTAAAATGTGGTTAGTTCCTGTTTTAGCCGAGATTTTTATTGACTTACGGCGTATAATAATATATAATGTAATCGAGAAATTATACTCGGATGAGGTGTATTATGAGCTATATTAATCGACATATGGAACAGCGCATAACCGAACTTTCAAAAAATTGGTCGGCAATTTTGCTTACCGGTCCGCGTCAGTCCGGCAAAACCACTATGCTTAAAAACCTTGCCGAAAAGGAAAATATCGGTCGCGAATACATTTCTCTTGACGATTTAACCGTTAGAGAAATGGCAAAAAACGATCCTAAAATGTTTCTGCAGCTTCACAAACCGCCGATTATTATCGACGAGGTTCAGTACGCTCCGGAGTTGTTTACTTATATTAAAATTCATATAGATACACATCATAACCCCGGCGATTTTTGGCTGACCGGCTCTCAGGTGTTTAGTTTGATGAAAGGTGTACAGGAATCGCTGGCAGGTCGTGTCGCTCTTCTGCATATGTCCCCCTTATCGCAAAGGGAAATTATCGGTGCAAACCCCCGTCCATTTACCACCGATTTTGATGCACTTGCAGAGGATAGTAAAAACATCGGGATGCTTACCACTCCTCAAATGTATGAGCGCATCTGGAACGGTTGTATGCCCGGACTTGCAAGTGGAGAATACACCGACAGAAATATGTATTATTCCTCTTATCTTTCCACATATATCGAGCGTGATGTCCGTGAACTATCGGGTGCGATTGATGCCTTGAAGTTTACAAAATTTATCACAGCGGTTGCTGCCCGTGCATCTCAACTTGTGAATTATAAAGCGATGGCGGATGATGCGGATATCGATCAGACTACGGCAAAAGCGTGGTTACAGATACTCGAAACATTAGGTATTATCTTCCTTCTGCATCCGTATTCCAACAATGTCTTAAAACGCACAATTAAAACACCAAAACTATATTTTTATGATACAGGACTCATCTGCTATCTTACAAAATGGTCTTCGCCCGAGGTTGCGGAAAGCGGTGCAATGAGCGGCGCATTACTCGAAAACTTTACCGTGTCTGAGATTATGAAAAGTTATCAAAATGCCGGTAAAGAACCCTATCTCAACTATTATCGCGACCGTGATGCAAGAGAGATTGACGTTATTATCGAAGGTGACGGCAAACTGTGTCCGCTGGAAATCAAGAAAACGGCAACCCCAGATAAGAGAATAACCAAAACTTTCGGTCTTATCGATAAATCGCCCTTGGTGCTCG